>JAAYVF010000006.1 GCA_012517325.1 Myxococcales bacterium
GCCATCGACCAATATGTCCGCTGGTACAATGAAAAACGAATCCACTCGGCGCTCGGTTACCGGACGCCGAACGAGGTCGAAGCGGCTTACCTCACCCTAAAAGCCGCCTAAATCTGTCTTGCTTTCGGGGGGACACTACGTGAGGGCTTTATCAACCCTCACCCCGGCTTCGCCGCCCTTTTACCGCCCGCCGCTTGATGTAAATCCATTACTCCCGGCAATACACCCGGATGCCGCCCTTTGTTTCGACGCGCAACAGCTTGTCTTTCACCAGCGCGTCGAGGGCGGTCAGAATCGTCGGCTCGTCGTTTTTACGTAGAAATTTGCGGACGATCTTTTCCTTGGTTTTGCCGGTTTCGCAGAATTGCCGGATATCCTGCTGCAGGCGGTCGAGGGCGGTCGGCAGCGTCCCCCGCGGCTCGACGATCGTGTAGCCGGGATTGCCGTCGATCTTCTCGCCGCAAATGTAGGTGAGGCGGTCGCGGTGCCGGTGAAGCAGGCGGTGCAGTTCCCGCTTGATGGTCCGGCCGGCGTCGCCCGTGGAACTGTAGCCGTGAATGACGTGCAGCGGCGCCCGGCGGCCGGTGCGCACTTCCTCGTTGTACCGGCGCACGAAAAACGCCAGCGCCTCGTCCACCGTCATGCCGTGCAGGTCGAGTTCCATGGCTTTCAGATCGGCTTGCCGAATTTTTGCTTTAAAAAATGTTCCTCGCGCCGCACCCGCCAGATGACGACGGTGGTGTAAGGCACGAGCGCCAACCAGGTCCAACGAACGCCGGCGCCCCAGAAAAAGCCGATCAGCGTCAGGGCATTGCCCAGGTAGATCGGGTGCCGGAACCAGCGATAGGGCCCCGAGCGCACCAGGGTTTGTGAAGGGCTGGGATTGTCCGCTTCGGGCGTGTAGTTGTCGCCCAGGTGCCGGTAGCTCCAGTGTGTCCAGAGTCGGGCCAGGATCGCCAAACCCCAGCCGGGCAGTTGCCAGGTCGCAAAGCGAATCACCGGCATCGCGATCAACTCGGCCAGCATGAAACCCAAGCCGGCGGAATAGGTCAGCGAAAGCGCCCAATAGGACGGGTCGTCCCGCCCGACGGGTCCCTTGCGCCGCAACAGAAAACTCGCGTGGAAAAGCAGAAAAAATCCGCCGGTAAAACCCAGGCCGATCAAGATGGTGTTCATGCGCTCGTTTTAGACTAAGGGATTATTGGCGGCAAGTGGAGAAAACAATAATGGGGAATGCCGAATGGGGAATGCCAAATGGGGAATGCCGAATGGGGAATGAGGAATGAGGAATGCGGAATGCGGAATGTCGAATGTCGAATGCCGAATTGGGAGGCCCAGTCAAGACAAAGGCAATGGTTTTGGTTCGGAACATCATTGAAATACGCCACCTGCCATGAGTGCAGCCGAAGAATCCTCGTCACGATTCTTCGCTAACAGCCGCAACCTTTGTCGCTGTCCTCGTTATCCGAATCGGCATTGTCGTCATCATTACTGTCGTTATCGTTATCATCATCCTCGTCGACCGTGTCATCGCCACCGGCGGGCTCGGGAAAACAATAATGGTCATCGACGGCGGTAGCCGGATCGGCGTCGCCGGTCAGCACATAGTCGAAGCAGTTGTACCAGTAGCCGCCGTAGAACGGGTCGGCTTTACTGCCGGTTGTCGCCACGAACGTGAGAGAAACGTGCTCGCTTTCGCGGATATTGCCGATTCCGGGCGTAGCGGTGGGGCCGGTGTATAACCAGGTGAGCGTATCCGTGGCGTCGTCGAATGAAACCGCCCAGGTACCGGCTTCCTCGCCCTCGTGGATCAGCGCGGCGGGCGCGGCCAGGGTGGCTTGGTCGAGAACGCAAGTAGGATCGGGCAGGGTGATCGCAATTTTCTTGATGGCTTCATTGCCGCCGGTCATGTTCCACACGTCAAAAGCGAAGGTGTATTGCGTACTGGGCCATAAGTACATGCCACCGATGCCGTCAGCCCAGCCGATCACACCGAATACATCATCGGTTTGGGGCGTATCGTCGTCGAGGATGGGCGTGGTATCGTCGTCCTGCGCAAATGCCGAAACCGCGCCGACCAATAGTAAAATCACGATCATCATTAAAACTCTTTTTCCAAACATGCCCTTCTCCGATCAAAAACTAGCGGCAGTCGCGGTTAATCGCTAGCAGCCGCAACCCTTGTCGTCGTTATCGTCATCATCCGAATCGGCATCATTGCTGTCGTTGGTATCGTCGCCGACTGTGTCGTCATCACCGGCAGGAGACGCGAAATGCCAAGTACCCTCAATGACAGTCGGCGGAACGGCGTCGCCGGTCATTACATGATCGAACCAATAGTGTAAGGCGCCTGGATGGTAAAGGCATTGGTCGCTATCGGTTGTTGCAATAAAAGTAAAAGTCAGGTATTCGGTTTCGCGAATATTGCCAATTTCGGGAGTGGCGCTGGGGCCGGTGTATTCGCAAAAGATTGTCGAGGTTGCGCTATCGAAGGTAACCGCCCAGGTCCCGGTCTCCTCGCCTTCGTGAGTCAATGCGACAGGCGGGATCAGGGAGCTTTGATCGAGAACGTAATCCGGGTCCGGAAAAGTCGCCGAGAATTTCTTGATTGCCTCTGAACCGCCGTACATATTCCAAACATCGAAACCGAAAGTGTATGTGGTGCTTGGTTGCAGCCATGTCGTGTCACTGCCATTAGCTTTTCCCATGGCCTGGAATATATTATTCCCACATGGTGTGTCATCGTCTTGCGCAAAGGCCGAGATTGAAATAAGCAATAAAGAAGCTGCCAGAAAAACCACTATTCTTCTTCCTAACATTGCATTCTCCTTTCCATATTGAGATGCTGAAAGAATAATTGTTTGCCGTCCATCACGGCTTGGAGAGCTGAAAACAATTCAGCTATTTGTCCAAGTCGGCAATCGCTGTTCGAATTACACAATCTGTGATCGCCTACAGCAACTATCCAGAGGTTAGCAAAACAATGATTTGCCTGCAAGGATAATATTATTGACACTAGTTTTTTATTGATAAACTATGGAAGTCAAATGGGGCCCTTCATCAAGAAAATATAAAATTAAAAACATTTTCTAGCCGCATATGAGTAGTTCGTCTGCGGTTAAAAACCAGCGTATTGAAAGGAGTATAATCATGACAAAACGAACTGGATTATTCACTATGCTAGTTATCTTCTTTCTGATCGGTTTTTGGGTGAGGTATGTGAAAAGCAGCTATGATGTCAATTTTTATTTGATGGAAAAATATAGTAATGATGCGGAATGTTTAAATGGCCCGCTTTTTTCACAATCAATGCTGCAAGATTATATGGATGAAATGGACGAACATGGGTGGGATCAAAATTTAAATGCAAATTATGTCTATCACTATATGTTTTGGGACCCGGATAAAGTTACATATGGCCAGGATTCCAACTACCTAGATGATGGGATGATCGGATTCATCGGCGCTCATGGCGGTGTCAACGCCAGTAATCATATTTATATTAGTATGAATCGATTCAATGCCATCACGAATAGCTGCAAAGTAATCCCGTATGACCAAATGCAGCTTGGCGATATCGCCAACGGCAACAAATGGCTTCATTTGGATTCCTGCCATAGCATGCATGTTGACGACAATGCTCTTCAATCCTGGCGCCCGGTGTTTCAAGGGGTTCACCAGATCGATGGTTTTCACGGAAATGGCTGGATCTCGGATCAATTACTAGATGATTACGGTAATTTTGCCAACCATAGCCATATCCTAGCCATAGCCCGCGAGTGGGTTCAGGAACTGACGGAATTTGATTTCGATGGAGATGTCGACCTCTGTCCGGTCGCCTATACCGGTCGTTATACCGAAGATTCCTGTGAGGATATTCTGACTAACGAGAAGTATCCGACACCCGGACAGATAAACCTATTGTATGCGGATACCCCTAGTCCGACCGTATGGCGGCGGCATTATCGGGCCGGTTGTGATCCGAATGCCGGCGATCCATTGTGATCAAATCGTTCCATCTAACTACCTATTGGTATCGAACAAGTGAAACAAATAGAAACACAAAAACCGGAGGGATTCATGAAACGGTTTTTCTTAATACTTACCTCGATCGTTCTGGCTGCTTCGATGGCCGCGATTGCTCAAGCGGGTTCGACTCAATTTGGCAATACATATCAAATCCTGACTCCCGTTGAGCCTTCGGTGCAACTCATCGACGATGCCTTGGCATTGGGTATCGACCTGACCGATGCCGAATTGCATGAAGCGCGGCGTGGCTGGTGGAGACTGGAAAACGCCGAATACATTTTATCGCGCAATGCGATATCGGGGCATTTTTCACTTCTTAAAAAAGAGCCGCAGCCAAGTGAATGGAAACGATACGAAATCGGAAACGAGCCGGTTTCCGAAATCGACCTTCACGATGAGGCGGAGGATTTGTTGGAGCTATTGGGTGTACCGCTCGATGAAATCCGCGAGATCAAAGTGGAGCGGATTGTCGGCCAGACCGAGGACGAAATAGGCAATGACGTGGGCGAACCGACTACCGAGAACTTTCTTCTCTATACGGTGCGCGAGCTCGATGGTTATTATGTTTCTGGGTCCAACGCGAAATTAATGTTTTCGCCCGAAGGTGAGTTACAGGAAATTACCATTCGCTGGCGGAATGTCGACAAAGAACTTATCGCGAGCGAGCCGCTGATCGCACTGGAACTGTTGGAAGAGGAAAGTCGTAATGAATGCGAGGCCGAGGCCGAATACTCCAAAACATCGCTGACCCTTTTCTATGCCGGCTTCGCTTATGTCGAGGCCAACGCCTCCGAGGCACAAGAAACCTTCGAAATGCAATATGCTTATCGTTGCGGATTCGAGGATTCTCCCATCTATTTCCATGAACGGAGCGCGATCAAGCGATAGTCGGTGTAACAAGTCATTGGTGGCCACTCCCTGCCTTTCGGAAACGAAAGGCAGGGAAAAATCAAACGATAAGACATTGAATTTGAATAAAACGAAGCTGCCACGAGGTTGAATCTCGCTAATCATTCTTACCCGATTCGGCTTCGACCATTGACCGGGCGTTCAATTTGCGTTACAACTCTAACCCGCCGGAGAACGTCTCCGACGGGTTGAAAACCGAGTAAAATTAGGCCGATCTACCCGGACCGACAACCAGCAACAACGATGAAACGAGAATCGAAGAAATGTGTGGAATTTTCGGATTAATCGGCAAGGAACAAGTTTCGCCGCGGTTGATCGCCGGCGCGGCCCGGTTGCAAAACCGCGGTCACCGCAGCACGAAGGTTTTCACCTTTGACGGCAAGTTCTTCTACAATCACGGCGGATTGGCGCCGGCGACACTGCTGTTCATGGATTACGATCCGCGCCAATTGCACGGCACCAGCGGCATCACTCACACCCGTTACGTCACCGCCGGCAAAACCTCCGAGGAATTCCTGTGGCGCAACATCCAGCCGGTGTTTTCCGACCGGCCCGGCATGGCCACGTGCAACAACGGCGACCTGATCAACGTCTACAGCCAGACCCAATCGCTCAAGGACAAGGGCTTTTCCTTCCAGACCGAAGTGGACGCCAAAGTCATCCAAAATACCCTGATCGACGGCCTGATGCGGGAAAAGGCCTATCTGCACGCCAAGCGCCCGCAGTTGTGGATCAAGCATTTGTGGAAGGCCGTCGAACAGGTGATGACCGAATGCATCGGCGCCTACAGCGTGCTGTGCCTGATGGAAAACGGCCTGCTGGCGTTCCGCGATTCGCACGGCATCCGGCCGTTGTGCATGGCGCGGCGGCTCGACGCCGAAGGCAAGACGATCGAGGTCGGGTTCAGCAGCGAATCGAGCGTCTTCAACTATTTCGGCGATTACCACGACGTGCGCGACGTCGCGCCGGGCGAGGCGGTGTGGGTCGACCGCGAATGGCTCAATCCCGTGGCGCAGACGATCCTGCCCGAACGCGAGGCGTTCTGTTTCTTCGAATACGTTTATTTCGCGCGGCCCGATTCGACGATGAAGGAACAGCGCGTCGAGATGGCGCGGGCGGAACTGGGCGCGGTGCTGGCCGAGGAATGCCGCGATCTGGCGCCCGAAATCGACGTGGTTTGCGGGCTGCCCGGCACCAGCATCTCGGCCGGCCAGACCTTCGCCCACATTTTGCAAAAGCAGTACCTCAACGCGATCATCAAGGTCGACAACCGCCGCAGCTTCCAGGAAACCTCCGACGAAAAGCGGCGCAAGGCGATCGACGACAAGTTCATCTTCATCCGCGATTTCATCGAGGGCAAACGCATCGCGATCATCGACGATTCCAACGTGCGCGGCACGACGGCCAAGAAAATCGTCCGCCGGCTCTTCGACCTGGGCGCCACGGCGGTCCACATGCTGTATTTTTCGCCGCCAATCATCGGCCCGTGTTTTTACGGTATCGACACGCCCGACGAAACCAAGCTGATCGCCTTCGGCAAGGACCTCGAGGAGATCCGCGCGGAAATGGGCTGCACCACGGTCCGCTACATCAGCCACAAGGGCTTGTACCGCGGCCTGGGCGTGCCCGAAGGCGAACTGTGCACGGCGTGCATCACGCGGAATTATCCGACCGACACCAGCGAACTGATCGCGCGGGCCGAGGGCCGGCGCCAGGAGCGGAAAGCTTCCGATTCCTAGGTTCGCGGAGCATCGGCTCTCGTTGAGCAAACCCCGGCGCGGGAGGAATGCGGTGCGACGCTTCGGCTGGCTGCTCGTTTGGCTTTTCCTCCTCGGGTTGGCGGCCTGCGACGTCGACCAGGACGATCCTTACCGCGACCAGGAAGGCGTGGAAATCGACTTTCCCTCGCTCGATCCCAACCGCTACCACTGGGACGGCTTTTCCAATCCCTATTACGAAGGCTGGTTTTTCCGCGTTCTGGCCGCGCCGGACACGACCTTCGCCTTCATCTACGGCGTGCAGAATCCGGGGGTGCCGGACGCCGACAGCAGTTCGTCGTACGTCGTCGTCGCGCGCAACGGCGAACCGGCGGCGACGACGCTGTACCCCGTCGACGCGTTTGACGCCAGCCGGCAACGGCTCGCGGTGCGCGTCGGCGACAACGTCGCCACGGCGGACGGCCTGGCGGGATCCCTGACCGACGACGGCGAGGATATCCGCTGGAACCTGCGCTTCACCATCGAGGATTATTGGGCCGAAACGATGGGCCTACTGACCAACATCCCGGGCCTGCCGGTCAACTGGTACGTCGGCATGCTGCGCGGCCGCGCCGACGGTGAGATCATCTGGAAAGGCGAATCCTTCGCGGTGGAAGGGGCGCCGATTTACAGCGACAAGAACTGGGGCACCGTGTTTCCGACTTCGTATATCTGGATTCAGGCCGGCGGCACTTCGCCCGAACAGGACGCGCTGGCGTTCGCCGGCGGCGATATCGGGGTCATGGCGGGGATGTTCATCTGGCGCGGCGCGGGGCGGAATTACGAAATGCGCAGCCAGGATTTGAATACCCTGGTCGACATCTGGGCGGCGGCCGATCAGGGCCGGGTGCGGATCGACCTGCGGCAGGGCGACACGCGCCTCGTGCTCGACGGCGCGTTCGGCGACGATGAGCCGGTGCTGCTGCCGGCGCCGACTGACGAGGGCTACGCACCCTACACGCGCATGGCTTTGCTGGGTGAGCTGCAAATCGAAGTGTACGCGCGGACCGGCTGGGATTATCGACTGCTCGAAACGGTGCGGCCCGACCAGGCGGCCGTTGAAATCGGCGGCGCCTATTGGGGCGAGTGAACCGCGCCGCGAACGGTTGAAGGGGGGGGACCATGAAACGCGATTGGGATGGGATCAAGGCCAAGGCGAGGGAGATGTACGACTCGATCGAGCGCGCGGTCCGCGACGAGATCGACGACGAACGCAACGAACAGGCGCCGATCCGGCGGATCATCATGGCTTACAGCGCCGCCGCGGCCGGCGCCTCGATCAATCCGCTGCCGCTTTCCGGACTGGCGCTGGTCACGCCGATCCACGTCGCCCTGGTGCTGCACGTCGGCAAGCGGCTGGGCCATCCGCTGACGATCGAAAACGCCGGCGAGGTTTTCAAGGAACTCGTCGGCGCGGTCGGCCTGTCGATCGCCTCGCGGCTGACGGCCGGGGCGTTGCTGAAAATCGGCCTGCCGCTGATCGGCGGGCTACTTCGGGCGCCGGTGGTCTTTGCGCTTACCTATGGGCTGGGCCGCGTGGCCGAGGATTATTTCCTGCGCCGGGAAAAGGGGCTGACCTTCGACAAGCGCACCGCGCGGGAAGTCTTCGCGAAGGGCGTCGCGGAAGGCCGGGTCGAGGGCGCCTACGCCGATTACATCAAACGGGAAACGAAACGGAAGAATCCGGCCAGCCAACCGGCCGCGAAAGAGCCGGTGAAAGAACCGGTGAAAAAGTCGGTGAAAAAGCCGGCGAAAAAACCGGTGAAAAAACCGGCGAAAAAACCGGTGAAAAAACCGGCGAAAAAATCCTAGCCGCCGACCTTCTCGTACAACCAACAGGCGACTTGCGACGCCTCGCGTATAAACAGCGGCGGCGGCGTTTCGCGGCAGCGCGGCAGGACGTCGGGGCAACGCGGATGGAAGCGGCAACCCGGCGGATAGGAGGTCGCGGGCTCCACGCGGCCGGGAATCGCCGCTTCGATCCCGCCGCGGTCCAGCGTGTGGATGGCGCGCAGCAGGCCGCGCGTGTACGGATGCAACGGCCGGTTGAAAAGATCCGCCACCCCGGCGCTTTCCGCGATTTTACCCGCGTACAAGACGATCACCCGTTCGCATAGCTCGGCGACGACACCCAGGTCGTGGGTGATGAACAGCACCGCCGTTCCGGTTTGCCGGCGCAGTTCGTCGATCAACCGCAACACCTGGGCCTGGGTGGTGACGTCCAGCGCGGTGGTCGGCTCGTCGGCGATCAACAATTTCGGCTTGGTGGCCATCGCCATGGCGATCATCACCCGCTGGCGCATGCCGCCGGAAAGCTGACTCGGATAAGCGCCGAGCCGTTCCTCCGGCCGCTCGATGCCCACGCGCTCCAAAGCGTTTCGCGCCTCGGCCAACGCCGCCGCGCGGCTGAGCCCCAGGTGCTGCATCAGCGGCTCGACGAGTTGTTCGCCGACGGAAAACACCGGGTTCAAGCTGGTCAGGGGATCCTGGAAAATCATCGATATTTCGCGGCCGCGGATTTTGCGCAGCCGGGTTTCGTCCAGGTCGGTCAGAGATTGGCCGCGCCATTCGATCCGTCCGCCGATCCGCGCCTGCCGTTCGGGCAGGAGGCGCATCAGCGCCAGGGCGGTGACGGATTTGCCGCAACCCGATTCGCCGACCATGCCGACGATTTCGCCTTCCTGCACGGTGAAGGAAATGCCGTCGACGGCGCGCGCCGTTCCGCCGGGAACGGGGAAATGAACGGTCAGGTCGGAAGCGGCGAGCAGGGTGGCCATGGCGCCGTCAGGGCTTCTGGCGCTCGTTTTCGACCCTGGCGCGGAATTCCTCATGGGTGAAGACGCCTTTTTCGATCAGCAGGTCGATCAGCGCGCGGAACGCGTAATCGTTGATGCGCTGGTCGCGTTCGACGAATTCGCCCTCGGGATTGATGATGATCGGTTCCTCGTCGGTGCCGACGAACTGGGTGTCCAGTTCGATGACGTCGGCGGTGTCGTTCAGGCCGTGACTCTCGCGCAGGCCGGAGGTGTGGTAGCAGTAATCGATGGCCCGGTTGATGTCGCTTTCCAGGGCCAGGGCGGTCACGACGCTGTGGCCGGACAGGAATTCGACTTCCTGGATGCCGCGGAAATCGGTCGGGTCGGACATCGCCAACAGCAGCTTGCGGTGCCCCTTCTGGTTTTTCACCGCGACGGGAATGACGTTGTATTTGGCGCAGATGTTTTTCGGGATCAGCTTGAGCGCCTCGAGGTAGACGTGGCTTTTGCGAAAATTGATTTTCGCCACGCCGAGCTGATGGCTGAGCGCGTCGAGCAGTTGCTGATCGGTGATCAGTCCGGCCTTCATCAGGTGCTCGCCCAGCCGGCCGCCCCAACGTTTCTGCTCGGACAGCGCGGCCCGCAAGTGGGTTTCCGAAATCAGGCCGGCTTCCTTGAGGATCTCGCCCAGCGGCTTTTGCATCATTCCCTCCGCATTAATTCGCCGACTCGAACTCCTGCACCCGCCAGCCGTCGGGAACCGACGGGTGGAAGAGCGATGTCTCGATCAATTGATTAACCCGAACGTCCGCCATCTTCAAGACCAGCGTTTGTTTTTGCGCCGGCCGTGCGATGGAGATTTCGTGCGGCACCGGTACGCCGTCCTCCGGGCGAACGGCCTTCCACGCGACGGTCAGCGGTTCCGGCCGCTCCAGGCGCAACGTCGCCGGCCGCCTGCCGCGCGGCTCGATGCCGACCCGCCAATCCACCGCCTGAAAATGCCACAAGTCGTGATCCTCGCCGCGCTCCGGCTTGACCGGCTCCCACGCGGGCGGGTCCAGCGCCAGGCCGCCGGCGACGAACTGCCTCAGGAAGCGCGGCTCCACCTCGATCCGCAGGGCTTTCCAGGCGGTCGCGGCGTCGGCCGGGCCGCGGCGGATCACCGTGTGCCGGTAGTCGAGCAGCAGGATTTCGTCGAGGCCGACGATCGCGGAGAACAGCGGCGTCCCGAAGGGCGTGACGACATCCAGCCGCAGCCCCTGCGCCCGGTCGAAAACGAGAAAAATATCGGCGAGCAACGGCGCGCCACGGTCGCTGACCTTGAGCGTGCCGCTCGCTTGCAGCGACGTGACCTGCCGCAGCGGCGCCGCCAGCATTTCGGTCACTTCCGCGGTGGAAACGGCCGGCGCGGTCCATTGCCCCGCGAACGGCGCGCAACCGCAGAGCCACGCGACCACGCAGCAGGCCGCCAGGAGCCGGGCGCCGTTATTCACCCAGTTTTCCTTTGAGGCGGGCGGACGTGTCGGGCTCGGGATTGAGCGTCATGGCCTTGCGCCAATATTCGCGTGCCTGTGACGCATCGCCCTTGGCCGCGTACGCGTCGCCGATGTGTTCGGCGATGACCGCCTCGGACGGTTCCAGTTCCAACGCGTGTTTCAGGTTCTCGATCGCCTGATCGTAACGGCCCATGCGATACAGCGCCCAGCCGTACGAATCGACGATGTGGCCGCTGTAGGGTTTCATCTTGACGGCTTTGGCGAGCAGCTTTTCGGCGCGCGACAGGTCGGCGTTGTGGTCGGCCAGCGTGTACCCGATGAAGTTGAGGGCGTCCACGTCGTTCGGGTCTTTGTCCAGGCGTTTTTCCATGACCTGCACACCCTGCTTCCAGCGGCCCGAACGTTCGTAGAGGACCGCCAGCGAGTAGATGGATTCCGGATCATCCGGCTGAAGTTTCAGAGCGCGCTGCAGGACTTCCTCGGCCTGCTCGAAGCGGCCCATGCTCGAAAGGACCGAGCCGCGAGTGCGCAGCACGTCCAGTTCGTTGGGGAAGTCTTTTTCCAACAGGTCCAGTTCGACCAGCGCGTTGCCGTTCTGACCCAGGCGCATGAGCAGGGTGGCCAGGTTGAGGCGCGCTTCAAGGTAGTAGGAGCTTTCCTTCGGAATCTGCCGGTAGTTGTCCAGCGCCTCGGGGATTTTGTTCAGCCGCGCCAGGCACACGGCCGCCAGATAGCGGGCCTGGTTGTTCTTCGGCTCTTTTTCGAGCACCAGATTGAACTGCGCCAGCGCGTCGACCGTCCGGCCCTGGTGAAAGAGCACCACGCCGCGCGTAATGGTGGTGTCCGCGGTGCCGCCGCCGAGCAGCTCCAGGCGCTGAGTTTCCGCCATGGCGGCGTCCGGGTTGTTGGTGCGCAGGTGCAGGCCGATGAGCTGGCGGTGCAGGGCACGGTCGTCCGGATTGAGTTCGATCGCGCGCTGGTAGGCGACGATCGCGGCGGGGCGGTCGCCCAGGCCCTCGCAGGCGAAACCCAGGCCGATCCAGCCGCGGGCGAATTCCGGTTCGAGCTCGGTCACCTTGGTGAAATATTTTTTCGCCGCGGCCCATTGTTCGTCGACCAGGTTCAGGCGGCCCAGCTCGAAGAACGATTGATAGGCTTCGGGATTGCGCTTGGTGAATTGCTCGAGGGCTTTTTCGGCTTTGCGGTTTTCGCCGGTTTCCTCGTAGAGCCCCGCGATGAAAATCGCGGCCATCTCGTAATCGGGCTTCAGATCCAGGATGGTCCGATAAATTTCGATGGCTTCCTCGCGCTTGCCGGTGGCGGCCAGGACGCCCGCCTTCAACGCCAGCGTCTCGACGTCCCGGGGAGCCTGTTGCAGCGCCAATTCGATCTCGCCCATGGCCTGATCGATCGCGCCGCTCTGAATCAGGATGATCGCCTTGAGGCGGAGGATTTCCGGAATGACGTAACCCAGTTCCTGGATCCGGTCGAAAAGCTGAAAGGCGAGCGGGGCATTGCCTTCCTGCAGGGAGAGATAGCCCTGGGACAGTAAAAACAGCAGCCGCGCCTTGTCGATCATCGACGGCTCGTGGTTGGCGGTCGCCGGCGTTTCCGGCTTGACGCCGGTGGTGGCGCAGGCGGCGACGACGAGCAGCAGGCAGAGCAATCCGAAAAGTTGTTTTTTCATCTAATTGTCAGTCCTTGAAGCAGACCCGTTTGGAAAAACTTAGCACCGGCGGCGAGCCTGGGCAAGCAGCGCGGAAGCAAATAACGAGCGCTTTCCTTTCTGGGGCGCGGCCGAATTCGCGCGCGCCGAGATAACGCGGGAACCGGAGCGGCCTTGTAAGCCGGGTTCTGTACGCTTGGCGCCCGTTCCCGCCGACGGGCGGCCAAGGCAGTGACCATTCGTCTACGACGGCGGTTGCCCGCCGCCTCCAGCGGCTCATTGAACGCTCGGGCGGACCTCCCTCAAACGCGTTCGCTCGGCCTTGCATCGGGTGGGGTTTACCGCACCGCCGGTTCCCCGGCTGTCGTGGGTGCGCTCTTACCGCACCATTTCACCTTTGCCTGTGCCCCGCGGAGCGGGGCCATCGGCCGTGTCATTTCTGTGGCACTTTCCCTAGGGTCGCCCCCGCCTGCCGTTAGCAGGCACCTGGTCCGCGATGCCCGGACTTTCCTCCCGCGATCCGCGGATCGCCGGCGGTCACCCCGGCCGCTCCGGTTCTGTTTTGTTGATAACGAGAAACTAATCCTCGGTCAATGCGGCTTGCTTTTTGTTCTTGACGCGCGGGGCGCGCTCGTCGAGCACGCGGTTGACCAGGTCGTCGGCGAACCGGTTTTCCTCGCGCCGGATATGGCGGATTTCCCAGTGGGGAAATTCGCGCAGCGCCCTGACCGCGGCGAGAAACAGCGGCAGGATGTTCTTGTTCTTGACCTTGTATTCTCCCTGCAACTGCTTGACGACCAGTTCGCTGTCGCCTTGCAGCAAGAGCCGTTTGACGCCCATTTCCCCGGCCAGTTCGATGGCCAACAGCAGGCCGTGATACTCGGCGACGTTGTTGGTGTTTTTATCCAGAAAGCGGCTCCGTTCGACCAGGGCCTCGCCGTTGGCGTCCAGCGCGATCGCCACGCCGGCCGCCGGGCCGGGATTGCCGCGGCTGCCGCCGTCGAACACGAAGACCAGATCGTCGCGGCCGGCGGCGATTTGCTTCGCGTTCTCCATCCGGCGGTGTTCCGCGGCTTCGACTTCTTCCTGGTGGCGACCCTGCCGATTCAGTCGATAGGCCAGGTCTTGCAGGGTCTCGCGGGCCTGATCGAGGTCGAAATCGGCCCGTTCGGCGGCCTGACCAAGCGGCACGCCGTCGGCCAGCGCCTTGAGCAGCGCCGCCGCGCGACGGAGATCAACCACCGTTGGCCTCGGTTTTCTGCGCTTCTGCCTCGTAAAAAAGGATGCGGTGGCAGGAAGGGCAGGTGATGATTTCCTCGTTGCGGATGACGAGGTTGTAAACCTGGGGCGGCACGTTCATCAGGCAGCCCTGGCAGGTGCGCTTGATGACCCGTACCACCGCGACGCCGCCGGTGATCTCCCGCAGGCGGTCGTACCGATGCAGGAAATTGCCCTCGATGGAAGGGAGAAACTTGGCGCGCTGCTCCTCGAGGATTTTCAGCTTTTCGCCGACGACCTCGAGTTTTTTATTCAGTTCGACGATCTGCACGCTCTTGAGCTTCTCGACCTCGACCAAGCGGTCTTTGGCTTTTTTCAGCGAGAGTTCGGCGCCGTCGATATCGTCCATGATCCGCAGCAGTTGATCCTCGATCTCCTCGATCATTTCCTTCTGCTTGTCGTTTTCCCGCTGGATGGCGTGGTATTCCTCGTTGGTCTTCACCGCCATCAGGCGCGCCTTGTTTTTTTCGATCTGCGCTTCGTGTTCCTGCAGTTCGCGGTCTTTTTGCCGCCGGATTTCCTGGGCGTGTTTCTGCTCGGCTTCCTTTTCCTTGACCACCTGGCGATGGTGCTCCATCTCGCTCTCGAGCGCTTCGATTTCCTTGGGTGAATTCTTGCGCAGCAACTCGATTTCCATGATTTGCTGATCGATTTGTTGCAAGTCGTGAAGCAATCTCAGTTGTTCGGCAGCGGACAAGGCAACCTCCTTAAATCCGGCTGAAGGGATCGCTGTCGGTCCGGCAAACGAATACCGGCAAGGGCGACAACGAGGCGGTCAGCCGCGCGGCCAAGCTTTCGATAAACGGATATTCGGTCGCGAAGTGTCCCAGGTCGATGACGGGAACGCGCCGTTCCCGGGCCTGAAGCGCTTCGTGATATTTCAAATCGCCGGTCAGCAGGGCATCGCCCGGCCGGCCGGCGAGGGCGTCGATGAATCCGGCCCCGGCGCCGCCGCACAGCAGCAGCCGCTCGATCCGGGTGGCGCCGTCGCCGACGAAACGTCCGGCGGGCGCGCGCCGCCGCCGCGCCGCCCAGCGGGCCAAGGCGGCCAGCGTTTGCGGCTTGGGCAACCGGCCGAGTCGGCCGCGTCCGCCCGCGGGATTCTGCCGTTCGGTCGGGAACAGGTCGAACGCTACTTCCTCGTACGGGTGCGTCGCTTTCATCGCCTCCAGCACGGCGGTGACGTTCGCCGCCGGAACGCGCACCTCGAGCCGGACCTCGTTTTCGACCGACAATTCGCCCGGCCGGCCGCTGTAGGGAGTGGCGCCCGCCCGCGGCAGGTAGGTGCCTTCGCCCCGCAGGCGATACGAGCATTTGGCGTAATTGCCGATCACGCCGCCGCCGGCCTGGAAAACGGCCTCACTCACCGCCGCGAGGTGCGATTCGGGCACGAAGACCGTCAGTTTGCGGTAGGCGACGGGATAGAGCGGTTCCCAGGGCCGCACGTCCAGCAGGCCCAGCCGTTGCGCGAGCACGTCGTTGACGCCGCCCGCCGCCCAATCGGCGTTGGTGTGGCAGGCGACGATCGCCGTGCGGCGCCGGATCGCTTCGGCGACGGTCGCGCCGACCGGCGTATCGGTGTCGAGCCGGGCGAGGGGATGGAACAACAACGGATGATGAGTCACCAGCAAGCCACCGGCCGTTTGCCGGACGGCTTCCGGAGAGGGGTCGAGCGCGACGCCGACGCGTTTGACGGTCGCGGCGGCGGAGCCGACTTGCAGGCCGATCCGATCCCATTCCTCGGCGAGCGAGGAAGGAAAGAAGGATTCCAGAACTTCAAGGATCTCATGGACGCGTCGGGCGGCGGCGCGTCGCATGAAATTTGTTTCGGTCATCGTTTCCTCTGTCGTCGATCGCTCCTGGGCCCGGCAGGATTCGAACCTGCGACCAGCCGGTTATGAGCCGGCAGCTCTAGCCGCTGAGCTACGGGCCCCTAATGCGGCATCGCCCCATTCGCGTCGCGGGGGGTTTTATATTTCCTCGCCGCGTCGCTTGTCAAGTTGACCGGCAATTTTTCCTAAGAAAAAGGCCGCCCGCGGGCGGCCCTTTGTCGGTTATTCGAGAAAACTCCGCAATTTTCGGGCCCGGCTCGGGTGACGCAGCTTGCGCAACGCCTTGGCTTCGATCTGCCGGATGCGTTCGCGGGTGACGTCGAAATCCTGCCCCACTTCCTCGAGCGTGTGGTCGCTGGCCTCGCCGATGCCGAAGCGCATCCGCAGCACCTTTTCCTCACGCGGCGTCAGCGTGGACAGCACGCGGCGCGTCTGGTCCGCGAGGTTCATGCAGATGACCGCGTCGGACGGTGAGAGGATTTTCTTATCCTCGATGAAATCGCCCAGATGGCTGTCTTCTTCCTCGCCGATCGGGGTTTCGAGGCTGATCGGTTCCTTGGCGATTTTCAGGACCTTGCGCACTTTTTCGAGCGGCATGTCCATCTTTTCGGCGATTTCCTCGGGCGTCGGCTCGCGGCCGATTTCCTGCACCAGGTAGCGGCTGGTGCGGATCAGCTTGTTGATCGTTTCGATCATGTGCACCGGAATGCGGATGGTGCGCGCCTGATCGGCGATCGCCCGGGTGATCGCCTGGCGGATCCACCAGGTGGCGTAGGTCGAGAATTTGTAACCGCGCTTGTATTCGAATTTATCGACGGCCTTCATCAGGCCGATGTTGCCTTCCTGGATGAGATCGAGGAATTGCAGGCCGCGGTTGGTGTATTTTTTGGCGATGGACACCACGAGGCGCAGGTTGGCTTCGATCAGTTCCTTTTTCGCCTGCTTGGCCATGATCTCGCCGGTGTTGATCGTCGTCACCAGGGCGTGCAGTTCGGAGGCCTTGCTTTCCACTTCTTTTTCGATGTTGCGGATGGTGGTTTCGGCGCTGACGAAGTGTTCTATCTGGTTCCGTATTTTTTCCATGTCGCGGGCTTTGGGCAGAATCAATTTGACTTCGGCCGAGAATTCCTTGCCTTTGCCGAGCTTGCGCGACAGGCGCCGCATGTCCTTGATGGTCAGGCCGGTGTCGTGATTGATCCGGCGGATCCGGTCCATCGAATGCCGGCAGGTGTAATCGAATTCCTTCAGGCGCGCGATGACCATGTCGATGGTCGGCGTGTTGAGGTTGATGTCCTCGAGCAGCACCAGAATGGTCTTGCGGTTGCGTTCGAGGCGCCGTTTGATCGAGCCGCGATCCCGTTTGACCATCTTCTGCATCGACAACATGCTCATGTCGCGCAGGATCCGGTCTTCCAGGTCGCGCAGCCGCGTCATGCTTTTCAGCACGCGCTCCAGGTGCTCGCTTTCGTCGATTTCGAGCGGCTGCCCTTCGTCGTCCTCGAGGTTTTTGATGACGTCGCGCAGCTTCATCGCGCCGCTGGCCAGTTTTTCCTGGATTTCGGTGATGACCTTGGAGGTGAAGGGCGTGCCCATCACCGCCTTCAACACTTGCTGATTGCCCTTTTCGATGCGCTTGGCGATTTCAACTTCGCCTTCGCGGGTCAACAGGCTGACGGCGCCCATCTCGCGCAGATACATGCGCACCGGATCGTTGGTCTTACCGACCGTGCCGGCATCGGCGACTTCGTCTTCCTCTTCCTCGCGATGTTTTTCCTTGCGCTCCCGATATTCCTCTTCGCTGTCGACGATTTCGATATCCAGATCGTTGAACATGATCATCACGTCGTCGATCTGTTCGGAGTTGAAAACGTCCGTCGGCAAGAGGTTGTTCACCTCGTCGTAGGTGAGATACCCACGATCCTTGCCCATGGCGATCAACTGTTTAAGTTCTTTGATTTCGTCTTCTTTGGGCATACCGTAACCCCTTTAATAAAGGTGCTAGAATCTAATCATTTTCAAGGTTTTTCGCAAGGCGAAGATTCGGCGCTCCAAATCGTCGATGCGCGCTTGATTCCCGGTCGTCCGCGCCTGTTCCAGTTCCTGGCTCAACGCGTCGATTTCCTCCTGCAGCTTGCGCCGCTCCCGGTCTTGCAAGGCATCCCGGATCATCTGGGACGCCACCTTGGCCTCGCAGGGCGGCGCGGTCATCAGCAGGTCGCCCGCCAGGTTGCGAAGTTCGTCGGGATCCTCGGCCCGCATCAACGTCTCCGATCCGAGGGCCGATTGGTCCGCCGGCGCCTCCAGCAAGCGTTCGCCCAACGTCCGCAGAAAACCGTCGGGCAGGGCCAGAAGCAGGTTCTCCGGGTCGAAACCGCCTCTAACCCCTGGAAAATGCAAAAGCGTTGCCAAAATGGTCCATTCCGAGCTGGGCAATTGCCGCGCCACGGTTTTTACCGGCGAAACCGCCGGAGCATGTCGCCCGCGGCGGGCGCGGTCGATCTGCTGGCGAATCGTTTCCTCGGGGAGCCGGGCGCGCGCGGAAAGCGTTTTTGCCAGTAATCCTCGCTGGATAGGATTGGTAATGCGCGCCGCCAGGGCGCACGCTGCGTTCATCGCCCGCACCAGGCCGTCCTCGCCGGGGCCGGATTGCCGAAAATACCCGTCGATGACGAAATCGAGCAGCGGCGGGGCTTTTTCGATCCGGTCTTTCATCGCATCCGCGCCGTTTTTTTTCAAAAAACTGTCGGGATCCTCGCTCGGCGGCAAAACCACCGCGCGCGGCTGAAATTCCCGCGGCAGGTAAATGTCGATCAGCCGGGCCATCGCTTTCTGTCCCGCGGCATCGCCGTCAAAGACAAAGACAACGTTTTTCGTATAGCGTTCCAGCAAGGCGGCATGATTTTCGGTGAAGGCGGTGCCCAGGGCGGCCACGGCGTTGGTGAAGCCGAACTGGTGCAGCGAAACGACGTCAAAATTACCCTCGCAAATCAGCACCTGGTCGCGCTGGGAAATCGCCTTGGTCGCCAGATGAATGCCGAAAAAAGTCCGGCTTTTCGAAAAAATATCGCTCTCCGGCGAGTTGATGTACTTCGGCCCGTCGCCGGCCAGCAGGCGCGCCGAAAAGGCCACGACCTTGCCCGCCGGGTTGCGCACCGGAAAAACCAAGCGGTTGCGGTAGCGATCGTAGTATCCCTCGCCTTGTTCGCGCTGCGCGATGACCCCGACGGCGAGCGCGTCCTGCAGCGACAGCGCCCGTTTTTGCAGATGTTGCACCAGGCGTTCCCAGCCGTCGGGCGCGTAACCGATTTCAAAGGTTTCCATCATCGAGCGCGGACAGTCGCGTTGCCGCAGATATTCGCGCGCCGCCTTGCCGATTTCCGGATGGGCCAGCATCTCGCGATAAAAGGCGAGAGCGGCGTCGTTGATGGCGAACAGGCGTTCGCGATAGCCGCGCGGCCGCGACGGGCCGCCGGCGGCGGGGATTTCGATATTCAGCCGTTCTGCCAGGAAGCGCACCGCTTCGGGAAAAGCGAGGCGCTGGGTTTCCATCAGGAAGCGGAAGACATCGCCGCCGATGCCGCAGCCGAAACATTTGAAGGCGCCGCGGTCCGGGTTGACGTAAAAACTGGGCTGCATGTCCTTGTGAAACGGGCACAAACCGACCAGGCGCGTGCCGACGCGCTTCAAGGTCACCGTTTCGCCGATGATCTGGGCGATGTCCGCGCGGGCGCGAACCTCGGCGATCACGGCATCGGGTATGAAATCGCTTTTCGGCATCGGTTCCAGGTCTGCGGTCAGGATGCGTTGAACAAGCCCAAAACGGCGTTGGCCCAACCCATCAGGTAAGGCGCCAGCGCCGAATTTTGGATCGGTCCCGTCAGGGAGACGAACAGCTTCTTTTCCATCAGCACGGCCATGAAAATGCCGCAGATGAAAGCGCCCTTCAGACCGCCGAAGACGGCGCCGAAGGTGCGGTTCAGGCTCGAGAGCTTCAGCTTTTTCGTGGCCTTGGTCAGCACCTGGCCGGCCAGGCCGAAGGCAAAGGTGATCAGGATGAACAACAGCACGAACACGATGACGCTGGAGAGTGGCGGGTTGAAGTTCAGCAGGCCGGCCAGCATCTGGCCGAGCGGGCGATAGGCGGCGGCGGTGACGAACAGGGCGACGAAAAAGCCGACGAACGTCAGGGCTTCGTTGAAGAAGCCTTTCCAGAAGCCTTTACCGGCGAAGATCAGCACGATGACAATAATGAGCAGATCGATGTACGGCACGATTTCACTTTGGAAAAGAAAAGCGCGCCAGGCGCTAATCGGTTAACGCCTGGCGCACTTTTTGATTGACGATCTTGTTGTCGGCCCGGCCGGCGATCTTGGGTACCAGGGCTTTCATCACCTTGCCCAGATCGCCCGCGCCATGGGCGCCGACTTCGGCAATCGTTTCCCCGATCAGGCGATCCAATTCGGCCTCATCGAGCACGGGAGGCAGATACGCGGTCAGGATTTCGTTTTCGGCGAGTTCCGCGGCGGCCTTGTCGTCGCGCCCGCCCGACCGGAACACCTCGGCCGCTTCCTGCCGCTTTTTGATCATCGAACGAATGATCGCCAGCACCTGTTCATCGCTGAGCGGATCAGGGCTGTCGATCTCCTTGTTCTTGATCTCGGCCCGCAACAGGCGGAGCACCCCGACGCGAAACTTCTGTCCCGCTTTCAGGGCTCCCACGTAATCGAGTTGGATGGTCTCGACGAGGTTCATCGAGCGCCGAATCCTCCCTTTTCCGCTTTTTCCTGCTTGCGGATCTTCTTCATCATGCGCTTGCGAGCGGCCGCGGCTTTCTTCTTCCGCTTGACGCTGGGTTTTTCATAATGCTCGCGCTTGCGGACCTCCGACAGGACGCCCGCTTTCTCGCACTGCTTCTTGAACCGCTTCAACGCGGTTTCGTAAGATTCGCCTTCACGTACGCGAACACCCGGCATAAGCTCTTCGACCTCCCTTCGCGCCTTGATTTCACGTCCCCGACCGAGAGAAACAGCATTGCCCGAATGAAACTATGGGACGCGAGAGCAAATGGAAATGCATTTGTGCCTCTCGGAGCGGGGGAAATCATATAGAAACGAAAAGGAATGTCAAGCTGGCGAAAACCCTGGCGCTCCCGGGTTGAAGATTAATAAACGTATTTTGCTACTCGGTCTCGGCGGGCGCGGCGGCTTGGGCAGACGTCGGGCGTCGCATGGCGAGCAGCGCGGTACCGGCGATCACCAGGACGATGCCGACGCCGTGGCCGAAGCGGATCGTTTCGCCGAAGATCGTCACCGCCGCGACGATCGGCAGCACGTTGCTGAGGATCGTCACCACGGGCGAAACGACGCTGGCGCGGCCGTTGGCGAAGGCGGTCTGGAAAAACACGCTGGCCAGCAGGTTGCCGGCGATCACGATGTAAATCGGGTAATCGGTCAGACCGGCGACCCAGGCCTCGGAGCGCAGGAGCGAGAAATCGCCGCCGATTTCGGCGACCACGCGCTGGGTCATCAGTTTGGTCATCAGGTTGCAGAGGCCGAAAATCAAGCCAGCCGAGACCGACAGCGTGATTTCGGCGGTAAAGCCGAGCCGCCGCGCCAACAGCGCCGTGGTGGTGAGGATCGCCGTCGCCGCCGTGAACAACAGCAGGGCGCCGTTGCCGGGAATCAGCGAAGCGCCACCGCTTTCGGCCTGCGCCACCACGATCACGCCGGCAAACACCAGGCCGATCCCCGTCCATTCCACCGGCATCACCTTTTCTTTTAAAAAGGCGACGCCGATCAGCGCCGCCACCGCGCCGGTCAGACAGGTGATCGGCAATACCCGGGCGATGCCGGCGCGGCCCAACGCGGTCATGAAGACCATGCCGCCGCCGATCATCAACAACAGGCCGACGGTCCAGATCCAGTTGGTGATCAGGGTTTTGAGGACGGGGCCGATCTGCCGGAAGAATTCACGCACCGAAATTTTCGGGAAGGCGCCGGACATGCCGTATTTTTGCATGACCGTGCCGATGCCCCAGCAAAGGCTGGCCATGACCGCGAGCAGGATCGGATTCATCGATTCTCCCAGGGGTGACACTTGCGTCGTGCGACATTTGACGCCGGCGGTCGGCGCCGGGCCACGAATTTTCAGCCGCTCAATTTACTTGCTTATTCGTCGCGGGTGAAGACCGTCCCGTTCAGGCCCAGCGAACGGCCCGCGCAGTTGTCCTCGATCAGCGTCGTGGTCAGCGTCGTCGCCGTCACCACGTAGCTGTAGCGGCCGACCTGGTTCGAATCACAGGCCAGGTCGCCCGTCAGGTCGATAACCAGAGCCGTGCAACCGTCCAGTTCGATCTGGCCGGTGACGTCGTAAGCCGTCTGGCTCACGCCGACGGCGTGAAACGACAGGTCATCGGCGATTTCGAGCGTGATCAACGGACCGGTCCAGGAGCCGGGAATCAGGTCGGCGGAGCCGCAATCGGTGTCGTCGTCTCCCGTGTCGTCGTCGGACTCGCCGGAATCATCGTTGTCGTCATCGTCGTCATCGTCGCCGCAGGCGCCGGCGATGCCGAAAAGCCCGAGGCAGACGGTCAGCCACAAAATCAGCCAACGGTTGCTCGACTTCATGTTTTTTCTCCTCTTTAAAGCCGCAACAGAGCGACTGGCATTCTATGCTTCTTTCTCCGGGAAAAGTAGCGACTTTCGGTGTCCGGCCGGGCGCCGCTATTTTTTCGGGCAGGTCCAACCCTTGTATTCGGGTTGGCCATCGCGGGCGCGGCGCATGTAGGTCGAGATGTAGCCGTTTTCCACCGGGTGCGAACAATACGCGTATTTTTTAATGAATTGCGGGGCGTTTTCGAGTGAAACGACGGCGGGAAGGCCTTTTTCCTTTTTGCCGGCCGGGCACTCCTGTAAAGGTGTTTTGCTGACCTCGACGCAATTTAAAATGAAATCCGGCTGGCGCGACAGCAGGTATGGCGTGTCGTATTTTTCGTGGCCGGGCACCCCGAGGCCGGTTTTCATGCGCTTGTGCGCGATGTGCTCGTCGGTCAGTCCCAGAATGTCGATCAGCGGCCGATCCAGAATGTAACCCATTGCGCCGATGGCGACCGCCGCGACCAGCGCATCCTTCGGCAGCACGCCGTCGAGCACCTTGGCGTCCATCTCCATGCGGCGCACGACCCCCATCCCGACGATGATTTTAAATTCGTTGATGCCCAGCACCATCATCGATACGTTTAAAACCAGGACGTACAAAATCAGCGTGCCGGCCGACAACCGTTCGGTCGCGAACCGCCGCAGATGCCGGCCCAGAAATTTGATCCTGCCGATAAATTCGCCGTCAAATCGCGCCAGCAAACTCCAGGTCAGCAGGACGGTCAGCGGCCAGATCGGCACCAGGAAGCGGAAATAGGGCATGAAATCGCCGCCGGAAAAAACCGACTGGGCGCAAAACGCCGTGACGACGACCAGCGATATTTTTTCCCAGCGCAACAGGGGCAGGGCGCGATCCCGTACCCGGCGGAACAGGAGGATCGCCGCCAGCGGAAACACTCCCCAGAGGAGATTCGGCACGACGTAAAGCAGGCCGCGCCAGAGGATCGCCATGCGGATGCCGTCCACCTTGGCGTAGTAGGTGTTCGGATAGAGGTACCCGTAATACGAATAGCGCCAGGCAAAATAGACGCCATATAGCACGGCGAAGAGCAGGGCAAAGACGACGACGCGCCGGATGGGCAACGGCCGCACGAAGCAAAGCCAGGAAAGCGCCAGCGCGGCGGCCAGGGTCGTGCCTTCGGGCCGGATCAGCGCCGCCAGAACGCAAACCAGCGCGGAAAGGATCGGCCGGCGGTCATGGTCCATTTCGCTTTCGGCGAGCCAGACCGCGCCGACGACGGCGGCCATGAACCAGATGGTTTCCATGCCGGAAAGCACCCAGTGGATCATCGCCGGATTGGTGGCCATCAGCAGGGGGAAAAACAGCGACCAGTTTGCATTGTAGTTCGATTGCGGCGCCCGGGTGATTTTGCGGTATCCCAGCGCGGTGATCAGCGCCAGGCACAGGTGCGCGATCACGACCGACACGTGGTATGGATTGATGCCCAGGGCGATGAACGGGGCGAGCACGGTCATCTGCAGAAAGGTCGTGCACCCTTCCACTTTTTCGCCCGGATTGAAAATGGGCCCGAGGCCGCGGGCGATGTTGCGCGCGTAGCGGTAGGTGATGTAGGAGTCGTCGAAAATCGCCTCGCGGATGCGAACGATGAAAAACAGGATGCCGAAGCCGGCCGTCAGCAGAAAGACCCGGACCGGGGTCAGCGCCGCGACGAAGCGCGCGACTTTCGAGGGCGATGAACCGTTGGTTCCGCTGTCCGTCAATCCAGATTTCCCCACTCAGGCCGGGTTGCTTTTCTTGATCGCCTCCTTCCGCCATTTGGCGCGGAATGAAGGATAGGAAAAAGCGAACGTGCAGGCCGCCAATACCGTGCCCAGGTAAGCCACGATGGCGAAGCCCGGCATCCGGGTGGCTTTGGCCAGGCCGAAAAGCGTCAGCAGAAAACCGACGATCATGGCCGTCCGCGCCCGCTGGACGAAGCGCGGATGCGCGGCGGGGCGGCGCCGCCAATTATCCAACGGCCGCAGCAACAACGCCATGGCGCCGAACGCCAGGATCGCCCGCGAGTAGGTGAAGCCCGTTTGGAAAAACTTCACCTTGGTCGCCACCGCCAAAAACGCCACGAGCGCGGAAGCGCCCATGATGAAGATCCAGTGGAAAACGAAGACGATCAGCGACGATTCCGACCAGAAGGCGATTGTCCGGTTGCAGGCGGCTTTGTTGCGGTAATAGGCCTTGAAGAGCAGAAACCAGATCGACGAAATGCTGGCGGCCTGGAAGATGTAACGCGGATTCGCGCGGAAACCGAAAGCCGTCCGGCCGACAGCATCGAGTGGCGGTAGAAAAGCGCCGATCACACCGATGCCCACCATGGCGGCCGCCACGATCCACAGCCATTTCCCTTGCAGCCGGTCGACGAAGATGCCCAGGGTGAAAAAACCGACCCAAGGGATGGGGCCGAACAAATTGAACAGCCAGGGGGCCGGGATCAGACCGTCGATCCCCTTGTCGAGCACCTGGCCGTTGGCAATCAATTGGTTGAACAGGAAATGGCTTTTCACCGACGGGTACAACTGCACCGTGCTGCCGAAGCCGATGACGCCTGCGGCGAAGATCGCCAGGGTCACCAGCCCGACCAGGTAATTCGGAATTTTGTAGTGCAACAGCACGTAGGTCAGCAAGGTTCCCATCGCGACGCACTGGAGAATGTCCATGTTAAACCAGGTGCGGACGAGGAAATTGTACGAGAAACCCATTAAAAAAAGCCAAACCGAGGCCTTCAGGTAAAAGCGGGTCGGTTGGAAATCCGGGGTCTTGGCCGCCGAAGCGATGAAGTTGGCCACGTTGACGCCGGAAACCAGCAGAAAGACGGTAGAGCACAATTCCAGGAAGGACATCATCGCCAACTGGATCGGGTCTTGGGAAACGCCGACGCGGAAATTGTGATAGATGACCATCAACATCAGCATGGAACCGCGGAAAAAATCGATTTCCGGCCGTTTTTTTCGCGCCACCGGCGCGGGAGCCGGCGCGGGATTGGTCGTGAGCGTTGGTTCGGTCGTCATTTGATGAATTGCCTGATGGCTTCTCCGGCGGCATCCCCCGGATCGGGAATGCTGCTGAAGATCGTTTGGTGATTGCGGTGCGGAATCAGTGCGACGGTGGCCGAGCCGCCGGCGGCAATAATCGCCCGCGCCATATCCGCGGTTTGCGACTCCTTGATCAGGTCGTCGCTCTTTCCGTTGAGAAACAAAAAGGACGGCATGCCCGCGTGAACGTAAACGAGCGGCGACATCCGGCGGAGAAAATCCTCGTCCGCGCCGTAAAGGATCCGCGTTGCCGGCCGGCCGATCAACGAGGTCGCCTTGCTGATGTCGCGCACGTCGTACAGTCCCGCGAGAGCGATCACTCCGGCGGGCACTTCCGGCGGCACTCCCAGCTCATCCAGATATTGGCGGTCGCTCGCGAGCAGGGCGCTGATGTGCGCTCCGGCGCTGTGACCCAACAGATATATGCGCTGCGGATCGCCGCCATACTCGGCGATGTGCTGGGACAGCCAGGCGACGCCGGCCGCCACATCTCGGATTTGATCGACCAGCGATACTTCCGGAACCAGGCGAAAATCGAGCGGCACGCCGATGATGCCCCGCACCGCCAGCCATTCCGCCACTTCCTGCACGCAATCGACCTTCCGGTCGCCCGAGGTCCAGCCGCCGCCGTGCAGCACGATGACCGATGGCTTGTTTTCCCCGTCGACCGGTACGATGAGATCGAGTAGTTGCCGTTTGTCCGGTGGCGCCGCCTCGGGAAGGTAGGCGATATTGTCGTAACGTTTGAACGGATGGCGTCCTTTGAACGTCCGTCGTTTGGCGGTCGGCTTTTCACTTATTTGATAAAAAATATCGTCGCGGTGGTTGAACTTGTAGGCGATGAAACCGCCGATCGCGAGAATCATGACGCCGAGGATAACCCAGCGAATTGATTTCCATTTCAGCATGGACGATATCCCAGGCGAATGAAAAAATAACCGCCAGTAAAAACAGGGCCGGTGACGTGAAAATTAGGCAAAATCATGTAATAATAGGCGTTTTTGCTATGTTCTTTCAGTGTCAGCCTCGTTCATGGCAATCCAACTTTCGGCGATTTTTACTGCTTTGGCTGGTGTTGTCAATAGAGAATCCGTGCGGACAGCCGGCGGAAAATTCGGATTTACTTGGATTTACTTTGAAAACCATGAGTCGTCGAGAAGGGGTGAATCAATCGGCCGATAAATCGGCTCGCCGGGAAATCCAACTTGACAGCTATATACTTATATTATAGCTATGAAGGTGTACATGGGCTGAATGCAACTTTCTCGAAAAACGACATTTTAAGCTTTGACGGTCTCGCGGCGACCGTGACCAGACGAACGATTTTCCCGTGCGATGAACTCTCCGGAGGGCGGCAATGGGCAAATACTATCGCGACGCGGCAAACCTGTACGAGATCTACGGCTACTTCCTCAGCCGCATTTTGCAAGACGAAAAAATCGGCCGGAAAATGGCCAAGGCTGGAATCATCATCCGCTTCATCTATACCGACCCCGATGCCGAGGTCACGATCGACCTGAAAAACCCGCCGGCCCAGCCAGGTTATCACGGCACTTTCTATCTGGGGCCGTGCGAATTGAAACCCGACGTTTGGACCAAACAGTCGGCCGACCATTCGCACAGCTTCTGGCACGGTCACGAAAACCCGGTCGCCTCGGTGGCGCGCGGCCAGGTCAAACAGGGCGGCAACATCGTGGCGATGCTCAAGCTGCTGCCGGTCGTCCGGCCCGCCTTCGCGATGTTCCCGGTCATTCTAAAGGAAATGGGGTTGGATGATTTGATCCTGGTCAAGAGCTGATCGAGGGAAGGTGACGGCCATGTCGATCAAATACGCCATTCTGGGGTTGCTGCAATACAAAGACCTGCACGGCTACCGCATCAAAAAGCTCATCGAACGCGACTTCGGTTTCATGTGGACGGTCAATTACGGCCAGATCTATCCGGCGCTCAAGGGGATGCTGGATGAAGGGCTGGTCACGATGAAGGTCGTGGAAAAGTCGGACTCGCCGAACCGCAAGCTGTATTCGATCACCGAAAAAGGCCGGCAAAGCTTCCTGTCGTGGCTGGAAGCCGAACCGGAGCGGCGGCTGTTCATCCGCGATCCGTTTCTGCTGCGGTTTCCGTTCTTCGCCTCGACCGACGCGGAACGGGTGCTCGCGGGCATCGACGAGCAGATCGGTTTTTACGGCCGGCAACTGGCGCTCCGCAAAAAATTTATCGACAACCGGCGGCGCGGCGACCGGTACGTCCGCCTCGCCACCGACCTGGGCATCCGCTTTAACGAGATGATTCTCGGCTGGCTCGGTGACGCTCGGGAGGAAATCGTCAAGAGCCTTCCGGCGCAACCGGCGCGGGCACAGAACGGCTAAGGGAGAGGGCATGGAATACGGGGGCATCACGCTGGTGACGGGCGCGGCGGGCTTCATGGGGCGCCATGTCGTCAAGCACCTGGCCGAAAACGGCGCCAAGGTCCGCGCCACGGCCCGCCCGAAGAAAGACACCTCGTTCTTCGACCGGTTGGGCGTCGAGTTCGTGCCGGCCGACCTGACCAAGCCCGAAACGCTGCCGCGCCTGTTCGAAGGAAACGTCGAGCGGGTGTTTCACCTCGGCGCGATCTGCAATTTCTCGACGCCCTACGAAGACCTGCGCCCCACCAACGTCCTCGGCGTGGAGCACCTCACCCGCCTGGCGCTGGAGGCCAAGGTGAAATGCTACGTCCACGTCGGTTCCACCAGCGTTTACGGGCCGTATCGCGGCCGGCCGTTCGTCGAGGACGCCCCGCGCGAACCGCAGGACAACTACGGCCGCAGCAAGCGCGACGGTGAAAACGTCGTCTGGCAACGCATCGCCGCGGGGCTGCCGGCGATCATCACTCGCCCCTGCACGGTTTACGGCCCCGGCTGCAACGACGGCGCCGGCAAGGCGTTTTCGCGGCCCACATCGATCACCGCCATCCCCGGCGACGGCCGCCAGCGGTTGTCCAACGTGCGGGCCGAGGACGTCGCCATCGCGGTGGAGCACCTGTCGCGGCAACCGGCGGCATTCGGCCGGGCGTTCAACCTCGGCGACGGCTGCTACCCGACGCTGGAAGAAGCGCTGCGGCTGGCCGCCGAGGCCTTCGGCCGGAAACCGCCGACGCTGCATCTGCCGCTGCCGCTGGTGAAATCGCTGGCGCGGCTCGACGGTCTGATCGCCGGTTGGCGCGGGCGGATTCCCGACCTCGAATCCGACGCGGTGGCTTACCTGGATCGCGACTACATCGTGGATACCTCGGCCCTGACGGCGACGGGCTGCCGGCTGCGGTATCCGGATTTCTCGGCATCGATGCGGCAGATCGGGCAATGGTGGCGGGAACACGGCGCGGCAAGCTGAGGCGCGCCAAAGGAGCGTAAGGATGGATGTAATCGTCATTACGGGCGTCGCGCAAGGGATGGGTCGCGAGGTGGCCAAGCTGCTGGCGGCCGGCGGCGATGCGATCGCCGGCTTCGACGTGGACGGCGCGGGCATCGAATCGCTGCAAAAGGAATTGCCGGGCGATCATCTGCTGACCCGGCTGGACGTCACGGACCTCGCGGGCATCGCCGCGTTCCGCGACCGGGTGTTGGAAAAATACGGCCACGTCGACACCGTGCTGTCCAACGTGGGCATCGGATTTTTCGGCCCCTTCGAGGAAGTGAATCTGCCCAAGGCCGCCAAGTGCCTGGAGATCAACGTGATCGGCACCGCCGCCATCTTTCAGGCCTTCATTCCGCGGATGCGCGAACGCCGCGCCGGCAAGTTGATCGCCGTCTCCTCGCTGGTCGGGCAGATCCCGTTCCCCTTCGAATCCATCTACACGGCGAGCAAGTTCGCGGTCGAAGGCCTGGTGCTTTCGATGCGGCTGGAACTGGAGCCGTTCGGCATTCGAATGGCCTTGATTCAACCGGCGCAGGTTTCGACCTCTTTCGCGGCCAAGATTCATTTTCTGCCGCCGGAGGGCTCGCCGTACCGCGACCGGGTCAACCGCTTCATCAACAAGGACAACGAGCTGATCAAGACCGCGCCGAACCCGCTCCAGGCGGCCAAGGTGATTTACGGCGTGGTGAAAAATCCCGCGCCCAAGTTGCACAACCAGATCGATTTCAAGAGCAGGTTTTTCATGGGGCTGAACCGGGTGCTGCCGACCAAGCTGCGTGACCTGATTCTGCTCGACACGATGGACATCAAATAGCGGCGCGCGAACGATCAACAATTTCGGGAGGCGTTTCCCATGCCGGCAATCGCAACGATCAGGGGTACGGAACGGGTGCGGCGCTTGCGCCGGCGCATCATCGACGCGCCGCGCGAGGTCTGCGTCGAACGCGCCCGCTATCTGACGCAGGCCATGGCGGAAAACTGGAACGAACCGGCGCTGACGCGAATGAGCCGGGCGTTCTCGCACGTCCTGGGAAACATCAGCGTCATCATCCGCGACGACGAGCTGATCGTCGGTTGCCGCACCAGCCGGCTCAACGGCGCGCCGCTGTTTCCGGAAAACAAGAGCGGCTGGATCGAAGGGGATCTGGAAACCTTCAACGACCGCGAATTGCAGCGGGTGACCATCACGCCGGAACAGCAGCGCGAGCTGCGCGAGGACATCCTGCCGTTCTGGTCCGGCAAGACCGTGCAAAACCGCTTCGAGGAACTGGCGCCGCCCGACGTGCTCGCCGACATGGACAAGTACATCTTCACCATGATTCTGGAAATCACCTACGGCGTAGGCCATTTCACGATGAACCACGAAAAAATGCTGCGCGTGGGCCTCGCCGGCATCATCGCCGAGGCCGAGGAGCATTGGCGCCGGCTGTCGGCCGCGGAGCGCGCCGGTGAAAAAGGGCTCTTTTACCAGGCGTTGATTTGCTCGTGCCGAGCGCTGGTGCGCTTTGCCAATCGTTACGCCGAACTGGCCGAAAAAATGGCCGGGGAAGCGGCCGATCCCCGGCGGGCCGCCGAACTGAAAAGCATCGCCGCGATCTGCCGCCGCGTACCCGAGCATCCGGCGACTTCCTTCCGCGAGGCGATCCAGGCGGTTTACTTCACGCACCTGGCGGCGCAGATCGAATCCGGCGGTAACTCCATTTCCATCGGGCGGATCGATCAGATTCTGCATCCTTATTTTCAAAAGGATGCGCTGGCCGGCGCGATCACGCCGGACGAGGCCGAGGAACTGCTGTCGCTGCTGTACCTCAAAACCAACGAAATCTGGAACATCCTGGAGGAAGCGTTCATTCCCGGTGGCGAAGGGCCCGAGGGCAAAACCACGCAGAATGTCGTGGTCGGCGGCGTCGGACCGGACGGCCGGGACGCCACGAACGAACTGAGCTATCTCGCGCTGGACGCGTACGCCGCGGTGCAGACCGTTCAGCCTAATTTCGGCGTGCGGCTCGGCCCGGACGCGCCCGCCGATTTTGTCGCCCGCGCGGTGCAATACGCCCGCGACGGCGTGCTGCTGCACCTGTTCAACGACCGGGTGATCATCGACTCGCTGCAAAAAGCGGGGCATACGCTGCCGGACGCGCGCAATTACGGGGTCGTCGGCTGCCTCGAGCCCAACGCGCAGGGAAAGACCTACGGCTCGACCTTCGCGGTGCAATTCAGCGGCATCAAGTGCCTGGAACTGGCGCTGAGCAACGGCATCGACGGCGTCTTCGGCAATCAGGCGGGCCTCGAAACCGGCGACCCGGCGGCTTTCGCCTCGTTCGACGAGGTTTGGAACGCCTATCACGCCCAGTCGGCGCATTTCCTGAAGCAGATGGTCCGGGGCATGGCCGCGATGGATCAGGCGGTGGCCGAACTGGCGCCGTCGCCGTTCGCCTCGGCGATGATCGAGGGGCCGATGGCGAAGGGGCTCGACCTGACGCGCGGCGGGGCCGTCTACAACTCGACCGGCGTGGAATTGATCGGTTTCGCCAACGTGGCCGACAGCCTGTACGCGATTCAAAAGGGCGTGTTCGAGGATCGCGTGCTGACGATGGCGGAACTGGCCGCTTTCCTGGCCGACGATTGGGACGGCGCCGAGGAAAAGCAGGCCTATCTGGCGAACAAGATCGCCAAGTTCGGCAACGACGACGACGCGGTCGACGCCATGGGCGCCCGGGTCGTCGCGCATTTCTGCGACGAGGTGCTGAAACACGAGAACTACCGCGGCGGCCGCTTCTGGCCGGGGATTTTTTCGGTCGGGTTCCACGTGGCGATGGGCGCGTTCGCCGGCGCCAGCCCCGACGGCCGCCCCGCCGGCGGCATCCTGGGCAATGGCATCACGCCCGCCAACGGCCGGGCGCTCAAGGGGCCGACGGCGGTGTTCAATTCGGTGACCAAGCTGCCGCTCGGCCGCATTCACAACGGCGTGAACCTGAACATGCGGTTCAACCGCGAGTATTTGCGGCCGGATGTCCTGCAGGCGCTGGTGCGGGCCTATTTCGCCAAGGGCGGCGTGCAGGTGCAGTTCAACATGATCGACTCGGAACAGTTGCGCCAAGCGCAGGCTCACCCCGACGAGTACCGCGACCTCGTGGTGCGGGTCAGCGGCTATTCGGCACTGTTCACGGGGCTGAGCGAAACGGCGCAGAACGAAATCATCGAGCGCACGGAGTATCAGGCCTGACGCCCGGCCGGGCGGCCGGCGGAGGAGTGGCATGTCCAAGACCATGACGATGACGAAGGCGGTCGCGCAGTTCGTGCACGACGGCGATTTTCTGTTTATCGGCGGCTATATCTGCCGCACGCCGTTCGCCGCGATCCACGAGATCATCCGGCAGGGTAAGAAGAATCTGACGATCACCCGCAGCAACGCCGCCGACGATTTCGACCTGCTGATCGGGGCGGGACTGGTGAAGCGCTTCATCGCGACGTTTCTATCGCTCGGTTTTTACGGCCTGGGGCGCTGTTACCGGCGCAGCCTGGAGCAGGGGATTCCGCACCGGATCGAGGTCGAGGAATACACCAACCTGTCGCTGCCGATGATGCTCATGGCCGGTTCGATGGGCATGCCCTTCGTGCCGGTGAAGGACATGGCCGGTTCGGACCTGCTCAACGTGAAATCGTTTCTGGGCGAAGGCAAGTACAAGGTGATCGATTCGCCGTTCGACGGCCGGAAGACCGTGTTGGTGCCGGCGTTGAATCCGGACCTGGCCATCATTCACGTGCAACAGGCCGACGAGGACGGCAACGCCCAGATGTGGGGCATCGGCGGCGATTGCCAGGTCGGCGCCATGGCGGCGAAAAAAGTCATCGTCAGTTGCGAGCGGATCGTCAGCCGCGAAACCGTCGGCAAGGATCCGTCGCGGACCATCGTGCCGGATTTCAAGGTCGTCGCGGTGGTGGAGGAACCGTTCGGCGCGCACCCCGGCTACACGCCCGGCTTTTACGACGTCGATTTCGCGTTCGGCAACCTTTACAAAGACGCCTCCGCGACCGTGGAGGGATTTCAAAAATTTCTCGACGAATGGGTCTTGGGCGTGCCGAGCCGCACCAAGTACATCGAGCATTACATCGACAAAATGGGGTACGCGGCCTATCGCAACCTGCAAGCCAAATTCGATTACGGCTACCCGGTCAGTTACTCGTACTAGGCGTCGCCGCGACGCCGCTCAGTGGGAGTGGAAAAATGGTTGAACATGCCGCCGATTACATCAAGCCGGAACTGATGGCCTGTTGCGGCGCGCGGGAAATCCAGGACGGCAACATCGTGCTGGTGGGCACCGGTTTTCCCACCATGTCGGCGAACATCGCCCGGTACACTCACGCGCCCAACGCGCGGCTGATGCAGGAGTCGGGCGTCTACGACGCGCAGCCGAAGCGCCCCGCGCTCTCGGTCGGCGACCCGTGCCTGAATCCGGGCGCCGCGATGGTCGGCGGCCTGCTCGAAATCATGGGAATGTTTCTGCAGGGAGGCTGCGTCGACGTGGGCTTTCTGGCGGGCTCCCAGGTCGACAAATTCGGCAACATCAACACCACTGTCATCGGCGATTACCACCATCCGAAAAGCCGGCTACCGGGCAGTGGCGGCGCCAATCCGATCGGTTCGCTGGCGAAAAAGACGCTGATCATCGCGCTGCACGACACCCGCCGGCTGACCGAAAAAGTCGATTTCATCACCACGCCGGGTTACATCGACGGCGCGGGGGCGCGCGAAAAATGGGGCCTGCCGCCGAACACCGGGCCCGAGGTCATCATCACCAACAAGGCCGTGCTGCGGTTCGACCGGGCCACCGGCGAAGCCTATCTGGCGACCTATCACCCCGGCACGACGGTCGACGAAGTCGTCAAGAACACGCCGTGGGATTTGAAAATCGCCGACGACGTGCACGAAACCGAGCCGCCGCGCGCCGCCGAGATCCGCGCGCTGCGTGAAATCCTCGATCCCAATCGGATGATCAAGATTTACGAAAGCCGCGGCTACGTTTGAGCCGCGATCGACGGGAAGGATGCCGATGGACGAAACGAAAAAACTGGCCGATTTCGCGGCGGCGATCGCCTACGACGAATTGCCGGCGGCGGTCGTCGAAAAGGCCAAGCATTGCCTGCTCGATTTTTTCGCCAATATCTACGGCTCGCTGCAAATCGAAGAGGTCGCCCGCGTGGTCGCGTCCGTGCGCGCGCAAGGCGGACCGGAAACCGCGACGGTTTTAGGCGCCGGCTTTGCGACCGGCGTCCAGCCGGCCGCTTTTCTGAATGGCGTTCTGGCCGAAGCCCTCGAGGCCCAGGACGGATTGCGGTTCGGCGGCAACCACCCGGGCGTCGCCGTCATTCCGGCGGCGTTGGCGTTGGGCGAGCAACGGCGCCTCGACGGCAAACGGCTGATCGAAGCGATCGTCGCCGGCTATGAAGTGGCCGGCCGCGTCGCCGCCGCCATTCATCCGCACCACACGCTGTCCGGCTTTTTGCCGACGGGAACCTGCGGCGCGTTCGCGGCCGCGGCGGCGGCGGCGAAAATGCTGGGGCAGGACACCGCGCGGACGCTGCAGTCGCTGGGCATCGCCGGCTACCTCGCGCCGCTTTCGATGGCCGAACACCTGATGGGCGGATTCACCGCGAAAATCCTGCAGGGCGGGCAGGCGGCCGGCGCCGGCCTGATGGCGGCCGATCTGGCCGGGGCGGGGCTGACGGGCGCGCCCTATGTGCTCGAGGGGTCGCACCTGAACGGCGGTTTTACGCAGATCACCACGAAGAACAACGCCAACCTGGAACGGATCACCCAGGGCCTCGGCGCGGCGTACTCGATCAGCGACATTTATTTCAAGCCTTATACCGCCTGCCGCCACACGCACGGCAGCGCCCAGGCCGCGCTGGCCTTGAGCCACGAACATTCTATTGCGCCCGGCGACATCGCGGCGGTGGACGTTTACACCTACATGATCGCGGCGATCGCGGTCGGCAAGGGCGTCGAGAAAAACAGTTCCTTCGTCGCGGCGCAATTCTCCATTCCCTACGTGGTCGCGGCTTGCCTGATCGACGGCGACATGGGGCCGTTGCAGTTCCGCCGCGAACGCATCGCCGACGAGGCGATTCTCGGCCTGGCGAAAAAAGTCACGGTTCACGCCGATAGCGAATTGAGCGAGCGTTATCCCGCGCAAACGGCGAGCCGCGTGGAAATCAAACTGGCCGACGGCCGCACGCTTACGCGGCAAGTCGACGAACCCAAGGGCGACCCGCGCGATCCGATGACCGCGGCCGACCTGGAAGCCAAGTTGCAACGTTTTGCCCCGGCGGACAAGAAAAACGGAACGGCGGAAATCGCCGCGTTGACGCTGGCGCTCGAGCAAATCGACGACCTTCGCCGATTGACATCCATAATTTAACGAGGTGGGTCCATGGATTTTTCATTGAACGACGAACAACAAATGCTGGTGGATATGTTGCGCAAGATGGGCCAGCGCGAAAATTTCAAGGATCTGGCCGTCGAGATCGACCGCACCGGAAAATTTCCGAAGCAACTGATGAAGAAGTACGCCGACCTGGGTCTGCTGGGCATGACGCTTTCGCCCGAGTACGGCGGCGGCGGTCAGCCGGGCATCAACGCGGTGTTGGCCATCGAGGAACTGGCCAAGTTCAGCCCGATGATCGCCGCGCCGGTGTTCGAATCGAATGTCGGGCCGGTCAAGGTGATCAACAACTTCGGCACCGAGGAACAAAAACGGCAGATCATCCCCAACGTCTGCAAGGGCGAGATGAGCGTCTCGGTATCCATGACCGAGCCAGACGCCGGGTCCGATCTGGTTTCCCTGACCACGAAGCTGACGCCGGACGGTGACGACTATCGGCTCAACGGCCGCAAGGCGTTCATCACCGGCGGCGAGGAAGCCAGCCATTACTTCGTCTATTGCCGGTTCGGCGACAAGCCCGGCTACGGCGGCATCGGCGGCGTCCTGGTCGAAAAAGGCATGCCCGGTTTCAGCTTCGGCAAACAGGAAGAGTTTATGGGCTTGCGCGGAATGCCCTCGTGCGACCTGATTTTCGAGGACGTGCGCGTGCCGAAGGAAAACGTGGTCATTCAAAAGGGCCAGTTCAAGGATCTGATGACGACCTTCGACCTGGAGCGTTGCGGCAACGCGGCGATGTGCCTGGGCACGGCCGGCGGCGCGCTGGAAGAGGCCCGGAAATACGCCGGCGAACGCAATGCCTTCGGTAAACCGATCTGCGAATTCCAGGACATTCAATTCAAGATCGTCAACATGGCGATGAAACTGGACGCGGCCCGGCTGCTCGTCTATCGCGCGGCGGTCGGCGCCGGCCGCGGCTTCCCGTCGATGTACGAATCGGCGATGGGCAAATGCTTCGCCAACGAAATGGTCGCCGAGGTGACCGACGCGGCAATGCTGGTTTTCGGCGGCTACGGCTACAGCCGCGAGTTCCCGTTGGAGCGCATGCACCGCGACGCGCTGGCGTGGCGCGTGGCGGGCGGCACCGTACAGATGCTGCGGATCACCATGGCTTCGATCCTGTTCGCCCGCCGGTTCAATCAGCGCACGGGCGAATGAGGGCGCGCCGCGCGCTGGTCGCGGGCCAGAAAACAAGTCGAGGAAAACATGAAACACGCGGTCATGGGCAAGGTCCTTTGGGTCGATCTGACGACGGGCCGGTTCACGCCGGAAACGATCGCCGACGAGCTGTACGAAGCTTATCTCAGCGGGGTCGGGCTGGGCGCGCGCCTGCTTTACGACCGGATTCCGGCGGGCGCCGATCCGCTGGGCCCGGATAACATCCTGGGCGTCACCAGCGGTTTTCTCTGCGGCACCGGCGCGTTGTTCATGGGGCGCTGGATGGTGATGAGTAAAAGCCCGCTGACCGGCGGCTGGGGCGATTCCAACTGCGGCGGCAATTTCTCGCTGGCGATCAAACGCACCGGTTTCGACGCCATTTTCTTTTCCGGCATCAGCCCCCGGCCGGTCTACCTCAAGATTGTCGGTGGCCAGATCGAGCTGGTGGACGCGGCCCATTTGTGGGGCGTCGACGCCATCGAGGCCGAGGAAAAGCTGATCGCCGAATGCGGCGATAGCAAGGCCAAGGCGATCACCATCGGCCCGGCCGGCGAAAAGCTCAGCCTGATCTCGGGCATCGTCAACGACGGCGGACGGATCGCCGCGCGGTCGGGCCTGGGCGCGGTCATGGGCAGCAAACGGCTGAAGGGCGTCGTGCTGGCCGGTAAAACGCCCCCCAAGGGCGCCGACGCGGAAAAAATCAAGGAACTGAACAAGAAGTTCATGAAGTGGTTCAGCAAAGGCGCCGGCCTGCAAAAGGTGCTCACCGGCGGCTTTCTCAATTTCTTCGCCCGGTTCCAACGGGTTTCGCCGATCGCCATGGCCGTGGCGCCGGATTTATTCAAGGCCGTCATGAGAAAATTCGGCACCATCAGTTCGAACGTGCTTTCCTCCGAGGGCGGCGATTCGCCGGTGAAAAACTGGAAGGGATCGGGCACGAAGGATTTTCCCATCGGTACGCACGCCGACCGGCTCAATCCGCAAAAAATCATCGACCGCGAAACGAAAAAATATCATTGCTATTCGTGCCCTCTGGGCTGCGGCGGCGAGGTGACCCTCAAAAACGGCGGTAAAAGCCACAAGCCGGAATACGAGACCACCAGCGCCTTCGGCTCGCTGCTTCTGAACAACGACATCGAAGCGCTGTTTCAGGTCAACGACCTGCTCAACCGCGCCGGCATGGATACCATCTCTGCCGGCGGCACCGCCGCTTTCGCCATCGAATGCCTGGAAGAGGGCATCCTGACCAAGGAAGATTTGGACGGCCTGGATCTCAAGTGGGGCAACGCCGAAGCCGTCGTCGAATTGATCAAAAAAATGATTCGCCGGGAGGGCATCGGCGACGTATTGGCCGACGGCGTGAAGGTCGCCGCGGCGAAGATCGGCAAGGACGCGCACCGCTTCGCGATCCATGCCGGCGGGCAGGAACTGCCGATGCACGATTCGCGCTTCGACCCCGGGTTCGCCATCGCCTATGCCTTGGAACCGACGCCGGGCCGGCACACGAATCACGGTTACCAATGGATCGATCTGTTCGCCTTGCACAAGATTTTCCCCGGTCTGCCGAAAACCAAACCCTTGTCGCTCGTCAAATCGAAATACGATCCGACCGACAAGTGGATCCTGCAGGTGGCGGCCAGCAAATACATGCAATTGATGAATGCCGCCGGCGGCTGTTTGTTCGGCGCCGAGTTGGGCGGCCATCTGCCGATCATCGAATACCTGAACGCCGCCGCCGGTTGGGACCATCCGCCGCATTACTACCTGCAAGTCGGCGAACGGATTCAAACCTTGCGGCAAGCCTTCAATTTCAAACACGGCAAGCAACCGTTAAAAGATTTTGCCCTGCCGGCCCGCGCCACGGGTGAAGAGCCGCTGACTTCCGGACCGATGAAGGGCGTCAAGCTGGATATGGAACGCCTGACGCTCGATTTCCTGCAAGGGATGGGTTGGGATCCGCAAACGGCCAAGCCGACCAGACAAAAACTGGAAGATTTGGGCCTCACCGACGTCGCCGCCGACATCAACGCCGTTTGAGCGGGGACAGTGGCACGCCTTAAGCTTTCCTGCTAAAATAAATCGTTTAAAAAGCGTATAAATATTTTGACACTCCGGTGTTCGCCGCGCGACAAGGAATTTACGCATGAAACATGAGCATCTGTTGCTGCTATTGGTCCTCGGCAACTTCATCTTCGGGGCGATCTTTTGTTTTTCCTGCGTGGACGGCGAGGACGGCCGGGACGGCCGTGACGGCGAGGTCATCGGCGCCGCGGACGACGACCATGACGGCGGCCCGGATGACGAAACGGAAGAACCGGACGACGATGGCGGTGGCGACGACGACCAGACCGGCGATGACGACGGCACCGGCGACGATGACGACGGCCTGACCGCCGATGATCTGCCCTACGCCGACGACTGCCCCGATCTCGCGGACTGCGTCGTGGCGGCCTGTCAGGCGACTCCCGATCCGGACAGCTACGCGCTGCTGAAATGCACTTTGCAGAATTGTTCCGATCCGTACGCGGCCTGTTTCGGCCCTTACGGCGACGAGGCCTGCGTCACCGTGCTCAAATGCCTCGAAGCCTGCCTGCCGGCCGATTGCCTCCAGGACTGCATGGCGCCGGCTTCCTACGAATCGCTGCTGCAATTCGCCGATGCCGGCATCTGTGTGGAAGAGAATTGTCCGGAAGCGCTGGCGGATCCGCTGCACAACATCGGTTGCTTCCTGGGCCCCTGCAACGCCCCGATTGCCGTCTGTTGCGGCGGTTCCGTTCTCGGGTGCATGTAATCAATCCTATTTCCAACCGCTCGATCCAGCAGGAAAGGGAAATCGTCGATGGAAGAAAAAGCGGGAAAGCCGATCAGCCGGAGAAAGTTTTTGTTCTGGGGCGCGGTGGCCACGACCGGCGTCTTGGTCGGTTGCGCGGGCAGCGACGGCAAGGACGGCCGGAACGGCAAGGACGCGGTTTTGTTCTCGGTCGATTGGGATGAAGAAACCGACGTCGTCGTCATCGGTGCGGGCGGTGCGGGCCTGGTGGCGGCCATCGAAGCCAAAAGCAAGGGCGCGGGCGTTATCGTGCTGGAAAAATCCGACAACCTCGGCGGCAACACCGCTTTTTCCGGGGGTGTCGTCCAGGCCTCGGGCACCAAATACCAGCAGCAGTTCGGCATTTCCGGCGATACGCCGGAAAAGCATTACCAATATTGGCTGGAAGCCGGCGAAGGCGTCGCCGACGCCGAACTGGTCCGCACGATGGCCTACAATTCCGCCGGCGATCTGGACTGGCTGGTGGGGATGGGCCTGACCATCACCAAGATCTACGCGATCGATCCGATCCCTTACATCGATCCCGAGCTGATTCCGGCGCGGTTGCACGTCGCCGACGGTCTCGGCGGCGGCTATTTCAGCGTGCTCAAGGAACAGGCGCAGAAATCCCAGGTGGATATCCGCATCGAAAGCCCGGTCACGCAGTTGATCGCCGACGCGGACAAACGGGTGGTCGGCGTTTGCGTCGGCGACGGCGAGGATGCGTTGTACATCAAGGCGCGCCGGGCCGTAGTCGTAGCCGCCGGCGGTTTCGATTGCAACGACGAGCTGGCGAAAGCCTATTCGCCGCAATTGTACAAGGATCTGGAAAACCAACTGAGCCTGGCCTGCACCGGCAACACCGGTGATGTTTTGAAAATGGGCCTGGCGATCGGCGCGGCGCCAGCCGGCTTCGGCGGCACGATCGCCTATCCGGCGATGCGCATCGGGCGAAACGAGGCCGATCTGCCGATTCCCGGCATCTGGGTGAACAAGTACGGCCAGCGGTTCGTCAACGAAGCCGCGCATTACGGCTACGTCGCGCGTGCGGTGTTCGACCAGGAAGAACACATCGCCTGGGCGGTGTTCGATGAAAACGTCCGGCAAATGGGCGGTTCCGTGATCGGCGGCTGGAGCGACGACCTGGCGGCGGAAATCGCCAGCGGCAAGATTCTCACCGCCGACACGCCGGAAGCGTTGGCCGACGCCATGGGCGTGAATGCCGGGCAGTTGGCGCTGACCCTGCAAAAATGGAACGCGGACATCGCCGACGAAGACGCGGATACCCTCTATCAAAAAGCCGTCGCGCTCCAGGCGCTCGACACGCCGCCGTACTACGCGACCTCGGTATATTTCTACAATGTCGGTTCGGTCGGCGGCTTGAAGATCAACTCCAAGGCCCAGGTCATCGGCAATGACGGCGAGCCGATCATGGGACTTTACGCCGCCGGAATGGCCGCCGGCGGTTTCATCGGTCCTTACTATCCGGGCAGCGGCACGGCCGTGACCGCGACGATCGTCTTCGGCCGCCTGGCCGGCCGCAATGCCGCGGCGGAAACCGCGGTCGCCGACGGCGATTGACGGACCGCCGGTTTTTCCGGCCAATCATCCGGGCTTAGATATTGATGGTTTCGATGGCCAGACTGCTGTCGGTTTCAAGGCCGAAGTAGTCGGTAATCGGCTTGCTGAGCCGGTTCAGGCGGCTGAAAAACAGCAGGCGGCCGCGTTCCCGAAGGGACTTGCCGGGCGTGATGAAGCGTTCCATCCCGATCAGCACGAGCCATTTCTTGGGATCGCGCGGGATCTTGATTTGCTGGGAATTTTTCAACTCCGCCAGCACCGCACGCACGTTGGGTTGTTCCATGTAACCGTAGTGGGTTTGCACCGAGGCGATGGTTCCCTCTTCGCCCTGGCTGAGGATTTGCGCCGTGGTTCGTCCGGCTTCGGGGATGAACGGCGTGTTTTCCTGGAAGACGGAGAAAAAGATCAGGTGCTTGGGCAGGATTTTCCAGCTTTTGTAATGGGCGGCCATCACCGGTGGCACGGTGTCTTTGATCGTCAGCACCGGCCGGGAAGCCATCACGACCAGTGAAACCGAGGAGATCGGATCGGTGTGCTGCCGCTTTTTCTCGATCAGCGCCTCGACGGTCAACTCGTGTGTGCCGAACCGCCGCTGGTAAGCCGCCGAAAGCCATTGGCGCCCCCAGCGCCAGTTGTCCATGACCAGGAAGAAGGCCAAACCGATGATGACCGGCACGTACCCGCCGCTGGAAAATTTCATCAGGTTGGAAAAGAAAAAGGACAGATCGACCGCGAAAAGAACAAGGAAAACGGGAAGAATCCAGCGCAGTTTCCATTGCAGCACGTAATGCGTCACGACGAAGAAGGAGAGGGTGGTAATGACCATGGTGCCGGTCACGGCCAGGCCGTAAGCCGCCGCCAGATTTCCGGAGGAGCGGAAACCGAGAACGAGCGTCACGCAACCGATGAACAGAAGAAAATTGATAAACGGCACGTAGATCTGACCACGCACCTCGGGATTGGTGTGAATGATCTTGAGGCGCGGGAACACGCCCAAGGCGATCGCCTGTTGGGTCATTGAAAACGCACCGGAAATCAGCGCCTGACTGGCGATGATCGTGGCGACGGTGGCGAGAATGACCATGGGGATCATGAGCATCGCCGGACAGACGGCGTAGAACACGTGGTTATTGGCGATCGGCTGGCCGCTCAGGAGCACGGCGCCTTGCCCGAAGTAATTCAGTAGGAGGCAGGGGAAAACGATGCCCAGCCAGGACTGGCCGATAGCGCGGTGGCCGAAGTGGCCCATATCCGCATACAGCGCTTCGCCGCCGGTCACGCAGAGCACCACGGCGCCCAGGATGTAAACCGAACTTAATTTGTAATGCGCCAGCAGGTTGACGGCATAAACGGGATTGAGGGCTTTAATCACCTCGGGATGTTTCAGAATTTGCAGCACACCCAGCAGGGCGATCGCCACGAACCATATAAGCATGACCGGCCCGAAGAGCCACCCCAGGCTGCGCGAGCCTCGCTTCTGGATGGAAAACAGCGAGGCCAAGATCAACAGCGTTACCGGGACGACGTAGGGTTGGGCCGCGGGAGTGACGACCTGGAGGCCTTCCACCGCCGAAAGAACGGAGATGGCCGGGGTGATCATGCCGTCGCCGTAGAGCAGGCAGGCGCCGATGAGAATCGGCACCGCGATGCCGGCGCCGATCCAGGAGGGAATCCGCTGTTTCGTTTTTGGCGAGCGCTGGTTGTTGGTGATCAACGCCCAGAGAGCGAAAATGCCGCCTTCGCCGTTGTTGTCGGCGCACATGATCAAGCCGACGTACTTGACGGAGATGACGATGGTCAGGGCCCAAAAGATCAGGGAAATCGCGCCGAAAACGTTATCCGGCGTCGTCGGAATGTGAAAGTGGCCGAAAAACGTCTCGCTGACGGCATACAGCGGTGATGTGCCGATATCCCCGTAAACGACACCGAGGGCGCCGAGTAGGAGAAGAGAGGTAGCGGACCGGTGTCCGGCGGTGTCGGTCATTTCAGTCCATTCGTTTTCGTTTAATTGAAGCAGTCTGATCCGACAGATCGACCGTGGCCGATCACTCGGCCATGATGCGCTAAAAATGTTGCCGGGCGCAAACTGTTTTTCCGGATTGTTGCGAGGCGCGCCCGGCTCGGCCGAGGCGATAAGATGAACAACAATAGGTTGATCGTCAAGCGCTTGAGGCGCTTCGGGGATGACGGGACAATGTGTGCTATCCGACCAGATTTCGCACGAAAACCAGCACGCCGCGCACCGTTTGCAGCAATTCGACCAGGGCGCCGGGCATCGGCTTGCCGGCGAACAAGTCGGCGATCGGCCCGAGCAGCTCGTCGACCGGGGTCGGCAGCAGGATGCCGGGCAGTTTGAATTCGCCTTCCAGGCGCAGCAGATTGGCCGGCACCAGGTCGTCGGATTGGTCGTCGATTTCGGCGATGATTTCCGCGATGCCGTCGATCAGCAGGTCGATCCCGGCGATCATTTCGTCCAGGCCGGCGACCAGCAGGGTGTTGTCGATCAGCCGGCTTGGATGCAGCAGTACGCCGAGCCAGTCGCCGACGCCCAGCAGATTGCCGGTGGTCCGGGAACCGCCGAGCGAATCGACGACGTCGGCCACGCCCCAAATCAGATGGCCGGCCGCGTCGAGAATGAAGGCTTCGCCGCGATCCACCTCAACCCGGCCCAGTGCCGTGCTGCCGCCCTGTTCGGTCATGACGAATCGCTCGATGATCCGCGAGAAATCGAGATCCGTTTCGGCCACGGGCATCAGGACCGCAAGATCCTGGCCCACCTCCCGGCCGTCGCCAAGAATGGTGTCGATGGTCGTCAGCAGGTCGGTTTCGTCGAGCATGTACCGGCTGACGTCATCGAGGACGCCGAACGCGAACCGGACTGTTTCGACCACGCCGGTCGCCAGTTGCGCGGCCGCGTCGTCGGCCGGCGCGGCGGCCAGGCGGTCGAGCGCCGAATAGAAGTCGCCGCGCGCCAGGTAGTAGTAGCCCCAGTCGGTCGGGTCGTCGCCGGACGGCGGATGGATGTAGTCGTCGGTCGTCGCCTGGGCGGCCGGCAGCGCCGTCTCCGGTTCGTAGGTCTAGCGCGCCGTGACGGCGATCAGCGTCGCGCCGATGCCGTAGGTCACCTGTTCGCCCTTGAGGACGTAATCGTACATTTCCCAGGTGGAGGGGCCGGTGCCGTAGCTGGTGCCCAGCAGGATGGTTTCGCCGAGTTCGTCGGTCACGGCCTGGTCGAGGGCGCCGCGCAACCCGCGCCGGGCCAGTTCCAGCAGGGAGTCGTTCGCCTCGCCGGCCAGCGCCGCGTGGTAGATGCCCGACGCGACCAGCGGCCCGACGCTCGTTTCGAGGTAGGTCTCCGGCCGATTCATGATGGTGTGCCAGCGATTGCCGGTGTCGATCAACGCGCCCATCGCCGCGGCCTGCTGAACGAAGCGGTCCCGGATTCCCGCATAGCCTTCGTGCTCCGGCGGCATGGCTTCCAGGGCGATGCCCGAGGCGGCGATCACCCAGGCGTTGCCGCGGCCCCAGTAGTCTTTTTCCGCCGGCGTTACGGTGTCGGTCTCGGCGTCATACATGTGGCGGTAAAGGCCGGTATCCGCGTCGCGCAGATGCTTGGCGAAGACCTCGAACTGCAACACCGATTCGTCGAAACAGGCGTTGTCGTCGTCGGCCGCGCCGAGTTCCAGCAAAAAGGTGAGCATGAACAACGTATCCACCCAAATCTGCTGGCCGGAGATCCAACCCATGTGGTTGAGGCCGCCGTCTGGCAGCCGGTCGGCTTTTTCGAAAATGTAGTAGCGCGTGTCGTCGACCACCTTCCGGTACTTTGCCTCGCCGGTTTCCTCCCACAGCCGCAGCGCCAGACGGCCGGGAGGCACGTGGTCGTTGAAGGCGATCGTGTAGCCGATCGAGATGTGATAGTCCATCCACGTTTGCACGTAATCGTGGTAGCGGTTCTCGCCGGTCTGCCGGTAAAGCTCCCAGATGCCGAGCATCAGCAGGCCGCTGTCCCAGCTCCACCCCATGGTTTCGGGGGTATAGGTGTCGATCCAGGTGTCGGCCAGCGCCCGGGCGGTGTCGAGCGGCGCGGTGGTGTCGTTATCGTCGTCATTGTCGTTGTCGTCGTCGTCGCCGGCCGGCGGCGAGGAATCGTCATCGTCGTCCGAGTCGTTTTTCGAACTGCAGGAAGCCAGCGCCGTCGTCGCAAGAACCAACAGCAGCAGGAGGATCGCGATTCGCTTCAGCATGTACATACCATCGCCTCGTTCCATTTACGTTGCGCGCTATCTTACAACATTTTACGGCTTCCAGTAGCGGCGGGAGGGCGACGCGCGCCGGCGGTCATTCCGGACGCCAAAGCAGGACGCGGCCCTTGCCCTCGCGTTTGGCCTGGTACATTGCGGCGTCGGCACGGGCCAGGTACTCGTCCAGCGAAAGCACTTTATCCGGGCCGATTTCCACCACGCCCGCGCTGAACGAACATTGCAGCCCCAAAGCGCCGATGGGCTTGGCGCGGAAGACCTGCAGAATGCGCTGCATCAACCGCACCGCGTTGGCGCCCGACGATTCCGGGAAGCAAAGCACGAATTCCTCGCCGCCGTAACGGCCGAGGAGATCGACCGAGCGCAATTCGCCGACCAGGGTCGTCGCCAGTTCGATCAGCACCTGATCCCCGGTTTGATGGCCGTGGCTGTCATTGACATGTTTGAAATTGTCGACGTCGAGAAACGCCAGGCTCAAGACGCCGCCATAGCGGGCCAATTTTTCCATTTCATGACCGACGGCCTGCGTCCACGCTCCGCGGTTGAGCAAGCCGGTCAACCGATCGCGCAGCGCGAGATGCTCATGCTCGGCCTTGCGTTGCAGAATGCCGCGAATTTTGACCAGCAATACGTCGAAGGAAAAGGGTTTGGTGAGACAGTCGATCGCGCCGGATTCGAGGCTTTCGAGCACCGCCTCGCGGGAGGTTTTCGCGGTCAGCAGGATGACCGGGATGGTTTTCAACCGTTCGTCCGCCTGCAGGGCGCGGCAGAGGACGTGCCCGTTCATCACCGGCATCATCACGTCGCTGACGATCAACTGTGGTTGGTGGAGGCGCGCTTTTTCCAGGCCATCCTCGCCGTTGACCGCGGCGATCACCCGATAGCGGGTTTTGATGCCTTTGCACAAATATTCGCGCATGTCAGGGTTGTCCTCGACCACCAGAATTACCGGCTGCTTGCCCGGCGGCGTTTCGGCGGCGGCCGCTTCGAGGGGCGGCGATTCCAGGCCGTTGGATTCCAGTTCGGCGTAGGCGAAGCCGAAGGCCTCGGCGGCGGGAATCGGCGGCGCCGTTTGCTCGCGCGGCAGGAAAATGTCGAAAACGGTCCCGCGGCCGGGTTCGCTTCGCACCGCGATGCGGCCGCCGTGCAGACGCACCAGTTCCTGAACCAGGCTCAGCCCGATTCCCGTTCCCTCGTGCGACCGCGTCGTCGAGCCGTCCACCTGGTGGAAGCGGTCGAAAATGGTGGCGAGATCGGCCGGCGCGATGCCGATGCCCGTGTCCCGCACCGCGATGCCGACTTCCCGGTGTCCCGGTGGCGCGGTCACCGACACCTCGACCCGGCCGCCGGCCGGTGTGAACTTGCAGGCGTTCGATAGAAGGTTGGAGACGACTTTCTCGATGATCTCGGGGTCGAAATCCGCCGTGACGCCGTCGCCGGAATCCCTGACCGCCAGCGCGATGCCTTTTTGCTCGGCGTAGGCGGCGAAGGAGCGGGTGAGGTCTTCGACGAAGGCCGACAGGTTGCCGCTCCGGGGCGACAAGCCGACCTTGCCCGCGTCGATTTTCGAGAGATCCAACAGTTGGTTGATCAGACGCAACAATCGCCGGGCGTTGCGCATCATCATTTCCAGACGGCGGCGGTGCGATTCGCCGAGCGCCGCGTCGTCGTCGGCGAGCAGCCCTTCGAGCGGCCCGAGAATCAGCGTCAGAGGCGTCCGGAGTTCGTGCGAGACGTTCTGGAAAAATTCGGTCTTGCGGCGATCTTCTTCTTGAAGGCGTGAGAGGAGATCGGCTGACCGCTGCTGTTCGGCGCGCAGCCGGTCCTCGGTGATGCTCGCCCCCAGGCGCCCGATGGCGGCATTGACGGAAATCGCGATGAACAGGCCGACGGCGACGAACCCCCGCAAAATGTGTAACTGGTGGGTGGTCAGTTGATAAAAGGGGCCGTAGGCGCCGACCAGGACCAGCGCGGCGGCATAGGAGGCGATCACCATCGCGAAGGCCATGATGACCGGCTTGATGTCGCCGCGCGGAATCATCGTGATCGCGCCGCCGATGCCGCAGAGGATCAGCAGCGGCATCAGGGTGTCGCTGCCGAGCGCAACGGTCGTGATGACCAGATGCGCATTGACCAGAATCCCGTAAAAAATGTTGGCCGCTTCGTGGCGACCGCGCCGATTGAGCGCCGTGGTCAGCAGAATCAAGCCGTTAAACAGGCACATTTCAAGAAAAAGCAGCCGCCAGCCATTGAGCAGGCACAAGACCAGAAACGGCAACATCACGGGGATCATGACCAGCGAACTGAGGTTGGCCATCTGAATGTACTTGGCCTGCTCCGGGTTCATTTCCTTCGGGACGCCGATATTGATCAAGCGGGACAGGATTTCTTGCATTACGAAGCTCTCTTTCCATCGACCAACCAGGCGCGCAGGGCGTTTTCAACGCGCAGGGAAAGGTCCTTCCAAATCAAAATCGCCAGCATCCACCAGAGGACGATCCACAGCGGGACGCCGCCGATCCAACCCAGATAATATTGATGGAGATGCCCGACCCGGATGTACAGCATTTCCATCGCCGGTCCGCCGACGAAGAATACGGCCAGCAGTTTCAGGTCGTGCCGGCTGGGGAAAAAGAAAAGCAGATAGATCGCCAGCGAAGCGAGAAACGGCAACCAGGAAAAAAGCGGATCGAGGTAGGTGCGATAGATCCATTGTCGGGTCGCCAAAATCAGAAGCAATTGAGCGCCGACCTTCAACGCCGGGCTCTCGACAAACCAGTCGCCGATGCCGATCCGATCGGCGGGCCGCGCCGGCGGGCCGAGATTTTTCCAGCGCGCCAGGCGGGCGAAAAAACGAAGGATCATGCCCCAAAAAAGCAGCATCCAGGTCGGGATGGTGGAAAAGGCGGAATCGTACGGCACCGTATAGCGGTAAATACGGTGATGAACGACCGAGTTCCAATCGTTGAAGGCGCCGAGCAGGGTGCAGAGAATGAAGAACGGGATTTCGACGCGCCAGACGACGCCCTTGGCAAAAATGCCGAGAGCCGCCATCCGCGCGAGGATCGCCAGCGGCACTAAAACCGATTGCCGGCCGAGCCGGTCGCTCCAGAGGCAGATGGTCACGCTGATGACGGCGACCGTCAGGGCATCGATGGCGACGAGGATGTCCGGGTCGGGCGGCCGATCACGGTGCATCATCCGCGGCCGCCGTGAAAAGCGAATTCCAGCAGTTCGCCGACAAAGCCGCTGCCGAGCGGATTGATAATGCCGTCCAGGTAGCGGGCCGTCGTGTAGTTCTGCATCCAGGCGCAATGCCCGCCGCATTGGTTTTTACCGGGGCCGTGGAAGAAATTCGGATTGACCTCCTTCCGGGCCGCCGCGTAGGCCTCGTCGAAGCCGGCATAATCCAAAAGATTGATATCGGCCGGGGGGACATTGGCCGTGGCGCGACAGGGGAAGGTCAGGTGGCCGTTGGACCAGACGTGCGGTTTCAGCGCGGTCAGGCATTGGTAGGGTTGAGCGAAGAGCAGCCGTTCCAGCAGCGTCGGCGAGCCGATGATCGGTTGGCCGGCCCGTTTCCGCGCCACGATTTGCCCGGCGAGGTCCCGGTAGGCCGGGTCGTCGAGCAGTTCGCGGTTGGGTTCGTGCCGATAATTGACCGGCACGGGAACGAACCAGAGATCCAGGTCGGCGCATAAATCGAGGATCGCCCGCGCTTCCGGAATGTTGTCGCGGGTGATCACCGTATTGACCGCGAGCTTGAAGGTAACTTCCCGCCGCAACCGCCGCAACAACAGCAAATTGACGAAGACCTGTTCGACCTGCTTGACGCGCCACAGCTTCCGCAGACCTTCGAGCTGCAAGCCGTCCAGACTGACGATCACCAGATCCATCTGCCGGAGAAAAGACCGGTAGGCCGGCTTGACCAACAGTTTGTGCAACAAGCCGCCGTTGGTGTTGATCATGTTGGGGAAATAGCCCAGATGCCAGGCGTAATCGAGCAGTTCCGGCAAATCCGGACGCAGGGTCGGCTCGCCGCCGCACCAGTAGATGGCCGAGGTTCCGGTGATCATGCGCCGCAACAGGTCTTTGCCTTGCGCGGTGTCCAGGCGGTCCGGGTCCTTGTGGTCGTAGTAGTGCTCGCCCTGGTGGTTGTCGCAATAGGTGCAGCGGAAATTGCAATCGTTGAGCATCGTCCAAATTACGTAAAGGGGACGTAGCGCATGATCGCCCCGGCGATAACGCCGGCGATTGACGATCAGGTTCTCGCCCGCTTGCCTCAAGGCTTTCGCCTTGCGCCAGGCATCCGCCAGCCGGTCGGCGGGGGTGAGGTCGGAATCTTTGAGGATGACCGGCAGAATTCGCTCGGCCAGTTCCCGAGCTTGCCGGTCGCACGTTTCCCAATTGGGGTGTCCGCTTGCGGGGCGGTACCGGGTGAATTCCACTGGTTTTTCTCCCTCGTCGGATCGGCGGAAAATCGGTTGCTTTACCCTATTATAACAGACCTCGAATAAAAACAGGGTAGCCGGATGGCGATCGCTTCCGGCCGAGCGGCATCCTGGCACGCTTGCTATTTATTGGATGAATGGAAAATCCCTTGCCAATTGAAGATGGATCGGGCAATAATCTGACGGGGGCGAAATGGAGGTTCGATATGAAACGGTTGCTCGGCCTCATTCTTTTTCTTGGTGTAAGCCTGGCGCCGGCGTGGCTTCTCGCCAATCCGATTCCCGACGACAACGAACTGCCCCTGCAACAGGATCAAGGCAGCGTCTGCATCGGTTTTCGGCTCGATCAGAAAACCGCCATGGTTGATGGCGCAGTCCATGTATCCTCTGAATTGGAGATGAATTACCGCATCCGGCGGTATCTTGGCGATGAGGTGTCCGATATCGTCCCGGCGCGCCAATTTACGGCCGCCGAAGCCCTGGCGCGGGTCACCGAATGCACCCACATGGCCACCGATGACGACAGCGACATTTCCAGCGCCGCGGCTGACGCCGAGTGCGAACAGAATCCCGATGAATGCGTGGATTGCGACGGCGACGGAACTCCCGATTGCTTCGGCCTGTGTTACGAGATGTTGTATTTCGTCATCGCGGATTTGTGCGCTCCCGCCGGCAGCGCCGATTACCTGATGGAAATGAAAGCTGAAGACGGCGACGACTGGAATGATTGGATGTCGGCTTCCATTACCATTAATCCGCCGTCCGGCGATTGTGTCGATACGACCGCTACGGTCTGTCAGAAAGTCTTTTGGACCGATTTGCCGCCGGATGCCTACGGCGACGACGATTCCGCCGACGGCGCGGCTGATGACGACAACGACGATGATAACGACGACGACTCAGGCGGTTGCAGCGTCGGCCGGGGCGATCCGTTACTTTCACTGCTCGGCGCGATGGCGGCGATCGGCCTGGTCGCCTTGGCCGTCTCCCGGCGGCGGGAGCGCTGAATATCGCTTGGAAAACGGTCGCTTCGCCAAAGACGTATCGCCGGATTTCCTTCGGTCAGGCAAGGGCCGGATGGTCCGGGTTCTGTCACACAAAAAATCAGGTGTATGTTAGAGGAGTCCTCGGATGAGAATTTCAGCCGTCGTGATTTGCTTCGCGGTTCTGTTTGTCGTTTCGAACGCGGTTTTCGCCAACCCGGTTTCCAACGAGCAGGATTTGCCTCTGCAACAAGACCATGGCAGCGTTTGTATCGGCTTTCGGTTGGATAAAAAAACATGGATGGACGACGGCGATCTCCAGATTTCTTCCGACTTGGATAGCCAATTCCGGATCCATCGCGAGATCGGCGAGGAAACGACGACCATTCTGCCCGATGGTTTGCTTGCCGAGAATGAAGCCCTCGCGCATGTCTATTCCGAATGCGGGCACATGAACAACGAACCGGAAATCGATTGCGAAAAAACCCCCGAAAAGTGCGTGGATTGCGACGGCGATCAAGTGCCGGAATGCACCGGCATGTGCTACGAGATGTTCTATTTCGTCATTGCCGATCTCTGTGCGCCGGCCGGTAAAGCCCGGTATGCCATCGAGCAGCAATCCAAGGTAACCCAGGATTGGTACGAGATCATGACCGGCACCATTAAAATCGATCCGCCGGACGGTATTTGTGCCGATAAGGCTTACTCCGTCTGTCAGGAAGTCTTTTGGATGGATTTACCATCGGACGCATACAATGAGGACAATATCGACGACGACGACTCCGGTGGGTGCAGTGTCAGCCGGGGCGATCCGCTGCTTTCGCTGCTGGGTGCGATGGCGGCGATCGGCCTGGTCGCCTTGGCCGTCTCCCGGCGGCGGGAGCGCTGAGCATCGCCCCCGGGGAATGGTTGCTTCGACACACGCTTTCAGAATCCGCAAATGAGTTTTGGCGCCATTTTTTACGCTTTGTAGCGGTGTGTATCGGCCTAATGAGCCTGGCCAAGTTTCAGCACTGCTAAAAATTGAGCGCATTCATTTCCCGCGAATCCACACCTCAGAAATTCGCTAATTTGTTTCTAACAAGAGGCAAACGCGATGTTTATCGGGCCCGGATCGGCTGGCACGCTTTTTGCCCTCCTGATGGACAGGATCGAGTAACCGTCAGTTTCCGGCGATTTTCCGGAGACCTTTTTCGAGGGAGAGAGCGTGAAAATGAAAAGCCGGCGAATCATTCGTGTCCTTTTGTTTCTTCTGTTCGCGGTGCTTGCCTTGGCGGTCTGGGGTTGCGCCAATAGCGGCGATGATGACGACGACTCGGGCTCCGATGATGACGCCGCCGATGACGACGCCGCCGACGACGATGACAACGACCAAAGCGACGACGATAGCGGCGACGACACGGCGGGCGGGACGATCGTCCTCAACGAAATCGACTGCCATGGCCGCGACTGGGTGGAACTCGTCAACACCTCGGCGGCGGAAATCGACATCAGCGGCTGGTACGTCGCCGACGATCTGACCGAGGACGGCCATCAGTACGAGGTGCCCGCCGGCAGCGTCGTGCAACCGGACGAGCATTACGTCATCAAACAGGAAGAAGATTTGGAGGAGGGTTTCACCTTCGGGCTCAAGTGCGCCGAGGATACCGTCTACCTGTTGGATTCGTCCATGAACGTCATGGCGCAAGAGACCATCGGCGAAGTGCCCGACGGCAGCACCTGGGGCCGGTTGCCCGACGTCACGGGCGATTGGCAGGAAACCAGCCCGACTCAAGGGGAGACGAACCAGGAGCCTTATTCCTCCTCCTCGACCTTTTTCAATCCGCTGACCATCAACACCGTGCGCATCACCTTGTCCGACGGCGCGGTCACCTCCTTGACCAATGAGCCGTATGAATTCGTCGAGGGACAAATCCAAGTCGTTTCCGGCGAGGTCACCAGCGATTTGCTGACCGTCGGCGTCCGCCTGAAAAGCGGCGAGTCCTTCCAGCCGATCACCGGCAAGGCTGCCTTCAAAATCAAGATCAACGAATACGACACGACGGCGCGGCTGTTCGGCCTGAAGGGTTTCAGCCTGAACAACATGATCGACGATCCGACCATGATGCATGAAACGCTCGCCTACACGATTTTTCGCGGCATCGGGATTCCGGCGATTCGCGCCGGTTATGCCTGGGTGCTGGTCAACGGCGAGGCGCGCGGCTTGTACGCGACGATCGAAAACTACGACGACGTTTTCGCCGCCTTTCAGTTCGAGAACACCTCGCACGTCTACGAAGGAACCGCGGACCTCGATTCCACCCATGTCGGTCAGATCGACGTCGACGAGGGCGACGAATCCGATCGGCAGGATCTGCTGACTTTGGTCGATGTGTTGAACAATACCGCCGACGACTCCTGGACCGCCGCGGTCGCCGCGCTCTTCGATTTTGATCTCTTTCTCGATCTGTGGGCGGTGGAGAACTACATCGGCCAGACCGACGGGTATGCGCAAGCGGCCAACAACTATTTCCTGCACAGCGACAACGACGGCTATTTCACCATGATGCCCTGGGGAACCGATCGCGCCTTCACCGACAAACCGGCGTTTCCCAGTGGCACGAGCATCGTCTGCTCCCGTTGCCTGGGCATCAGCGGTTGCGCCGACCTGTACGACACCGCGTTGCCGACGATCGTCGCCGCCATCGAAAACCTAGATCCGGACACCCTGATCACGGAAATCGACTCGACGATCGCCAGCCACGTGCAGGACGATGAATACGCCCAGTATACCTATGCCGAGTATCAGGCCGCCGTGGCAGGTTTGCGCGAATATCTCGCCGACCGGCCCGACGAAGCCAGCGCGATCTGAAGCGTCTCCGATTCCCGGCCGGCGATTTCACGTTTCCGGCGGTGGAGTGCAAGCGTCATGGAAAATCTGCTCTTGAGCTTCGGTTCGATGAAACTGGAATGGAGCGGCGTGCTTCTTTCCTTCCTGGTCACGTTTCTTTGTTCCAGCCTGGTTGCCGCGACCTATGAGAAAACCTTTCAAGGGCTCTCCTGGTCGCGCGGGTTGTTGCATACCATGATTCTGGGCAGCCTGACTTCCAGCCTGATCATGATCGCGATCGGCGACAACGTGGCGCGCGGCATCGGCATCGTCGGTTCGCTGGCGATCATTCGTTTCCGCACCAATTTGCGCGATCCCCGCGATTTGATCTTCCTCTTCGTTTCCATGGGCGTCGGCGTGGCGAGCGGCGTGCAAAGTTACATCAGCGCCATTCTCGGCACGGCCTTTTTCTGCCTGGTCGCGATCGGCCTCAATCGCACGCAATTCGGCCGGCGGTACTCGCACGACGGCCTGGTGCGGTTTCAGGTGCCGGCCGGCCCGACCGGTTCCGAGCAGGTGGCGCGGGTGATGAGCACGATTCCGGCGCACTTCGCCCTGGTGACGATGCGCTCGGCTGCTCAGGGCGACGTGGTGGATTACGCCTATCAGGTGCGGTTGGCGCGCGAGGGCGAGGAAGGGGTGTTGCTTCGCGAGTTGGAAGGCGTTTCGGGGATTCGCGGTCTCGTCTATGTGAATCAACAAACGACGGTCGAATTGTAGGTGCGCGATGAAAGATCTGGGGCGCTACAAATTTCATCTCATCTGGCTGACCATGGCCCTCTTCACGTTCGGATTCTATTTCGTTTACCACGTCAACGCCGACCTGCTCGGCATCGTGGAAACGCGGACGCATAAGCTCGGCGCCCTGGAGTCGGGACGCATCCGGTCCATTCACGTCGCGCTGGGCGATGAAGTGACGACGAACCAAGTGCTGGTCGAACTGGATACAGCCGATCTGGAGATCGAGCACGACGGGCTGGCGCAGGAACTGAATCGCCTGGGCGGCATGTTCGAAAGCGACCGGCGGCGCTACACGCTGGAATACGAAAAACTGCGGCTGCAGCGCGACACGGAAGCGGCGCGGCTGGAATCGAAAAGAGCCGAACTGAACGCGCTCAACAATGAAATCGAGCGGTTGAACGAGGCGGAACAGGCGGGCTTCGGCCGGCCGCGCAACTTGACCGACCTCATCATCCGCCGCGACATCGCGGCCGGGTACGTGAAAAAGGAAAGCGCCCGCGACACCTCTTCCTGGCGGCATTCGCGCGCGCCGGGGGCCAACGAGAAAGCCTTGCCGGGCGATAATCTGGTCTTATCGATGCTCAACGACCGGATTTCGCAAATGCATGAGCTCGAATTGAAAACCAAATTGATCGAGGACCGGATCGAGCGGCGGCGCGTCATTTCCCCCTGCAACGGCCGGATCGTCAACATCAATTACCTGCCGGGCGATTCGGTCGAAGGTTTTTCCACCATTCTGACCGTCGAGGAACCCGAGGCCAGCTTCGTGGACGTCTTCATTCCGGAAAGCTCCGACATCGTTCCGCAATTGGGCGAGCGGGTCGACGTGATGCCGCATCGCTTCGGCGTCGCGGACACCAAGGGCACCATCATTTTCGTCGATCCGGGTTATTCGGCGATTCCCGAGCGGTTGGCTTTTCGCAAGGTCATCTACTGGGCGCGCAAGTTCCGCGTGCGCTTGGACGAAGGGCATCATCTGCGGCCCGGCGAATCGGTCGAGGTCGGCATTCGCGGGGAAATCGTGCCGTCCGGCGCCGCGCAGGCGATGGAAACCAAGCCGGAACTTCGCCGACCGAAGACGCCGGAACCGCCGGCCACGTTGACGGCGGCCGCATTGTCGACCGTCACCGTGAGCGATCGCCTGCGCGCGATCAGCCGATTCGAGCCGTCCGGCATTGCCTGGCTGGACGACCTCAAGCGGTATGTGCTGGTCAGTGACGACACCAGCCGCCAGGACCCGGAGCACCAGCCCTGGATTTACCTGATGGACGAGGCCGGCAATTTGGACGAGCAACCCGTCCCCTTGCACGGCGTGGATTCGGTCAACGACCTGGAGTCGATCGTTTCGGCTCCGAACGGGGTGCTCTACCTGGTGTCGTCGATGAATGCCAGCCACCGCGGCAAACGCCCCCCCGATCGGCAGCGGATTTACCGGGTCGTCCATACCGGCCGTTCGTTCAAGGTGACCGGCGTGGTGAATTTCCTTTCGGTTTTGTGCCAGTCCTATCAGCCCGCTCAACTGGGGCGGCTCGGGCTGGATCCTTTGCTCGGCGATGCGATCGAACTGAATATCGAAGGCGCCACCTGGTACAAGGGCGATGTCCTTTTCGGATTGAAGCAACCGCGTCCGGCCAAAGGGGCGATTGTCTGGCGGTTGAAGGATCCCGAACGATTGTTCGCAACCAATACCCTGGCGCCGGGGCAACTGGAGGTCTTCGGCTATGCGGATTTGCGGACTCCGGACGGAAGGCCGGCCGGGATTTCCGATCTGCTGGCCGAGTCTTCCGGCCGTCTCTTGGCCTTGTCCACCGTGCCGCAAGCCGAAAAAAGCAAGCAGGTCGGCGGATTGCATATTCTCGTCGAAACCAAAACCGACCGGCTGTTGGTCAAGCCGATGCTGAACTTTCCCGCCCTCAAGCCGGAAGGGCTGTGCGCCCGCGACGCGGATCGGCTGACGATCGTTTTCGACTCGGATGACGAACCGCCCTTTTACTACCACACCCTAGGATCGCTCGACCAATGAAAGCTCTTCTGCTCTGGTGCCTGTCGGCCTTGGCTCTGCTCGGCGGACTCGCTTGGGCGGGCGAGCCGTTGACGCAAGCCCGGGCGATTCAATTGACCCTGGCGCGTTCGCCGGAATTGACTGCGGAACTGGCGGCGGCGGCGGCCCAGGGGGAATTGGCGGACTCCGTGGCCGGGGCGATCGAGAACCCTGAAATCCGCTTGGAGGATCTCACCACGAAGTATTTCGATCCCGAGCAGGAGCGCGATTTTCAACTCGGTTTTCGGTGGAGCCCGCCGCGGATCGGCGAACCGGCGTTGCGGCGGCAGGAGGAGACCGTCGACTGGTTCGAGAAAAAACTGAAGGCCGACGCGACCCGGCGCAAACTGATCGCGGAAGCCGGGCAACTGTTCGCGGAAACCGCGATGCTACGCGAAAGCGCGGACCTGGCCGCGCGCACCGCCGATTTGGAGGAACAGCGGTTGTCGCGGGTCGAGCAATTCGTCCAGTTGGGCGAAGCCGATTTGCTGGAGCGATTGAAGACGCAGCGGCGCCTGACCAAGAACCGGGGCGAGGCGCGGAGCCTGCAATCCCGGTTGGCGGCCTGCGAAACCCGCTTGCGAGCGCTGACCGGTTTGTCCGGAGAATTGACGTTGGCCGCCGATCCGCCGCCGAATGTCGAGTTTGATCCCGCGAAGCTGCGCCTCATCGCGACGAGAAACCGGGCGGAAATGTCCTGGCGACAACAATGGGAGCGTCTGGCGCAACGACGGTACGACGCCGCCCGCTATCGTTTGATTCCCCAGTTTTCCTTCATCGAAGTGGATCATCATTTTGAAGGCGACGATGACGATTTCGATGAACTGCGGGTCGGCGTGGAAATCCCGCTCTTCAATTGGACGGTCGCCGATCGTCGGGCGACCGCGATCCTTCGCAGGACCGCCGCAGACCGTGAAAACGCGACCGCCGAAGGGATCGGAAGGGAAATCGACTCGAGCCTGGCGAATTACCGCGAGGCGCTGGCGGTGTGGCGGGCGACGCGGGGCGATGCCGAAAAAACGCGAGATCTGTGCGCTCAACAACTCGAAATCGCGCGCCGGCAGGGGCTGTTATCGTCCGTCGAATTGCTGGACCTGGAAATCGAGGGAATCGCCGCGCGCCGCGCGCTGGCCGAGGCGCTTTATGAATTGCGGGCGGCCGCCGTCGAGCTGCAGGCGGCGACCGGAGCCGCGGGTTGGGAAGAACTGATCGCGCTGTGAGGGATGCCGATGCGTAACGATAGCATGGTGATTTCCCGCTACGAAAACAAATACCTCATCCGCGAGACGATGGCGCGGGCCATCGCCGATTACCTGCGCGGGATTTGCGTGCCGGACAAGCACGCCGGCGCCGACGGCCGGTACATGGTGAACAACTTGTATTTCGACACGCCGGACCTGCGCTTCTACCACGACACGCGCAACAAGCGTTATACGCGCTTCAAACCACGGGTCCGCTATTACGGCCCGCGGCCGACCGATTTTCTCTGGATCGAACTGAAACACAAAGTGAAGAACGTCACCTGGAAGAAACGGCGCCGGATCGCGGTGGCGGATTGGCCCGAGTTTCTGCACGATGGTTCGTGCCGGCCGCCGGCGAACCCGGCGTGGATCACGCTGGCCGATTCGTTCGAGGACGCGGTCTGCCGCTTCGGCGCGCATCCGGTGGTTCAGGTGCAGTACATTCGCGAGCCCTACGTCAGCGAATTGGACGATTATTGTCGCATAACCTTTGATCGCTGTCTGACTTTCCGATCGGTGCGCGGCAGTTACGAACTCGTCGCGAACGAGAATTTGACTTACTTCGACAATACCGTGGATACCGCCTTTTGTTCGTGCGAGTCGCCGGTGATCCTGGAAATCAAAACGGAAACCAACGTGCCGATCTGGGTGCTCCGGTTGATCCGCCGCTTTGAGTTGATCCAACGAGGATTTTCCAAATACTGCAATGCGATCGAGGCCGCCATGGGATACACGGCTTGTTCGCTGCGCCGGCTCGCTTAGGCTGAATGCTGAAGAGAAGACGGATCAATAATTCGTGTACGCGGTCACCCGCAATTCCCGCCGCGCGGCGTCCAGCACCGCCAGAATGAAATCGTTTTGATCGCCGGTTTTGTCCAGGCATTCCCGCTTTACGGCATGCAACAAATTATCGCCGGCGGTCAGGCAGCGATACCAACCCTGTTGCGCGTCCAAGGGAAGACGCGGCGCCTGCCACGAAGCCAGGATTTCGTCGGCGCCGGGAATCGGGCGGATCTGTTCCGGCCGGTTCTGCTTCTGATACTGCTCGTTGAGGGTTTGCAGTCCCCGTTGTCGGCTCGCGACGCCGAGCATTTTTACCAGCAACTCGCGCGGCACGGGCAGGGGACGCCACGACGTTCCCTCGGTCGTTTGTCGGCGGAAAGCCTCGAATTGCGCCGGATCGAACCCGAAAGTGGCCTCGATGGTCAAACCTTCGCGGCCGAACCAGCCGGCCTGATCGGCGGGCGGCGAGGCTTGCAAACCGAGCAAGCGGACCTCCGACGGAATCGACAGACTGCGACGCAGGACCGCTTCGTCCGAGAGCGGATGACCGCAACCGCAGACAAAGCCGGCGAACAGAAACGCGAGCAGAAGCAAGGTCCGTGATGGCCCGATTTGCATTTTCACCTTCCTGGGCGCGGCGGCCGCCGGCGCGTCGAAATAAAAGGAGCCTCCGGCGACGGAGGCTCCCCAGTCATTCCGCGAAGAAACCCTAGTACCAGCAGCCAATCGCGGCGGTGAAGAACGCCTGATCCTCCTCGTCCATGAGGCCGCTGCGATCCAAGTCGCCGCCGTCGCACCAACTGTTGTCGACGGTGCAGGCGATGGAATTCGGCGGGCCGTAGGTCGCCCAGGCGGACTCAAAGAGCGTCTGATCCGCGCTATCCACGAGCCCCGAGGCGTCGAGGTCGGGCCGTTCGCAACCCAGCGCGGCCCACTCGCAATCCAGCACGTTCGGCGCGAGCACGCAGGCCGGCAACATCTTCCAGAGGTCGAGGCCGCCGAACCACTGGTGCGAAATGTTGGCGATCTCATGGAAGTCGCCGTCGAGCCCCACCGCTTCGTAGTTGTCGCCGAGGCGGCGCAACGGCTTATCGGCCTCGGTGGGGAAGCGCTCCCAGTACCGATCGTAGGTCAGCGGCCGATCGGCGTAGCCGTCCAATTCGGCCAGGATGCGTTCCCAGATGTACTCGTCGGTCATCAGGCCGCGCAGGGAAGAATCGGGGCGGTTCAACACCGCTTCGAAGCCTTCGTTGTAGTTTTCCTCGTTGACGAAGTCGAACGGGTCGAAATCGGCGTTGCCGACGCCGCCGATGTGGGCGTACAGCGCGGCCATGGTCAGGTAGTGTTCGGCCTGATTGGCCGCGTTGGTGTTCGGCGGATCCTGCGCCATGGCCCAGTCATAGACCAATTGCGAAGCGCGGCGCTGGATTTCGACGATGTGCCAAAGCGTTTCCTGCGAGGCGTGAAGCAATTCGTCCTTGCCGGCGGTGATGCGAGCGTAATAGACGACCGCGAAAATCGCCATTTCCGGCTGATCCAGCGCGTCAGCCAGATCGAGCAATACCGGCCATACCTCGTCCGGGTAGAGTTCCAGCACGGTGGCGATCAGATCCCACAACGGCACACCGAAAACTTCCAGGGTCAGGAACGAGCCGAAGGGCAGACCGACGAAAAAGTCGTCGATGTTGTGGCAGGTCTTGGTGATTTCCGGTGGCTGCAGGCCGAGCAGTTCGAACAACGCCTTGATGCCCAGAATCTCGTAGGAGCCGGGTGTCTCGACCGCCTCGTCGGGCGAGCTCAGACCGGTGGTCGACATCGCCTTGGCCATGTAGGACATCTGGCACATGTTCATCGAGCCCAGCCACTCGGGTCCTTCGTCGGTGCCGTCCGGCCGCAGTTCGCCGGCGACGATCAGGTGATCGGCGTCGTAAGGCTCGAACTCGCCGACGGTCATCAGGTTGTAACCGTTCTCGACGACCGAATCGCCGACCCGTTTACCGGAATTGCAGGCGCGTTCCGCCGAGGCGCGCACGTCGGCGTCGGCGTTCGGATCGTCCTTGGCTTCGCAGGCGGCGAAATAACCCATGGCGAAATCCGGGAAGTTGTCGCGCGAATTGTGGTTGCCCCAGAAATAGCCGGCGAAGGTGCCGAGCTGCGAAACCATGAAGGACGAGCAGCAGTTGGAAATGCGCAGGTAGTTGGGCATTTCCGCGAAGACAAAGGTCACCGCGTAGTCGGCCGGGTTCAGGATCGGCTCGATGTGGAAATAGGTGTCGGTCGGGTCGGCGCGCACGTTGTACACGCCGTCGGCGAAGAAGGCGTCGACGATTTCCGCCTCGAGGGAGGGATCGTACGCTTCGGCCGGATCGATGGGATCGCCGTCCTTGGTCCGCGTAATCGTGCCGGTCAGGCCGTCGATGTTGATGGTGAAACCGGGCCACCATTCGCGGCAGGTCAGGCCGGGGATGCCGGAGATTTCCTCGGCGACCGCCAACCCCTCGAACTGCCGGATCAGGGTCAAGGCCTGGTCGCGCCGGCCGAAATATTTATAGGCCTGGTAGACGTTGAACGCCGACCAGCCGAAGTCGTTGTTGTCCACGGGATGCAGCGCCACGTCGTAATTCGTGCCGCTTTTCGCGATGGCCGTCGAACCCAGCGTCATCGCGGGAACGACGTCGCCGACGAGCTTGAAGCGGTTGTAGGCCGGCAAAATGCGGGAAAGGCGTTCTTTGTAGTAAAGCCGGAACGCGTCCGCCTTGGCGTTCGGGTTTTCCCAGACCGTGAACGGCGTGGTGTCGTTGTCGTCATTGTCGTCGTTGTCGTTGTCGTTGTCGTCGTTGTCGTTGTCGTCGTTATCGTCGTTGTCATCGTCATTGTCGTCGTTGTCGTCATTGTCGTCATCGTCGTCGCCCGGCGGCGGCGTGAAATCATCGTTGTCGTCGTCGTCCGTCGTGCCCGGACGATCGTCGTCATCGTCGCCCGTGCTGCCGCAGCCGGCGAAAAACAACGCGAGAAGAACCAGAAGGGCGAATCCCCGGAAGATTTTTTTTCTCGACATGGCCGTTTCCTTGGATTTGGGTTGGCGTCATCCACAACCGCAGCCGGATTCGTCGCGGTCCGAATCGGCGGCCGACGATTGCCCATTCGGCGTATCATCGCCGTTATCGTTGTCGTTGTCATCATCGGATATCGCGTCGTCATCCGCGGCGTCGTCGTCGGTAGGCTGATAATCGGGATACCGGACGACGAAATTCCGTTCGTAGAGGTCGCCCAGCATCAGCCAGGGTGCGAGCCCGTAATACTCGCCCCGGGTCAAGTCCGCCCACGCCAGGCACTCGGCGCAGGGCGGGCGATGGAAAGTCTGCGTGTAGCCGCCCTCGTAGACGCGATAAAAAGCGAACCCTTGCGGGTATTCCTTGGTTGCCGGCGTCTCGACGTAGGGCACCCAGCCGGTGCGATCGTCGAAGTTGAGCCGCGCCCGGTGGCTGTGCCCGGCGAACAGGCCGACGAAATTCGGGTAGTTCGCCAGCAATTCGGTAAACTGCCGGCAATCGGCCGGATTCACCGCGTAAGCCAGCGCGCCGTGCAAGGCGAACGTGTGGTGGCTGAAAATCATCACGCGCCGACCGGCGTCGCGCGCATCATTTAATACATCCGCCAGCCAGGGGAATTGTTCGTCGGAGAGGTCGCCGCTGCCCAGTTCGTTGTTGGTGTCCAAGATGATGAACCGCAACGGGCCGTGGTCGAAGTAGTAATAGGTCGGGTCGATCCCGAGCACTTCCTTAAAATAGTCGTGCCCGTCGCGCGGGCGGTCGTGATTGCCGCGCGCATAATAAAGATCGGCGTCTAGTTCGCCGAAAATGGCCTGCGCGTCCGCGAATTGCTCGGCCTCGGCGGTCGAGGTGACGTCGCCTTTGTGAATGACGAAATCCGGCGCCAGCTCATTGATCGTCGCCACGGCCGCTTCGTTGGTGAAAAGCCAGTAGGGCCGGTCGGGATCGTCCCAGGTGAATCCAGGCGTCAACACCAGACCGCCGATGACGATCAGGCCGGCCGTTTCCTCGCCGACGTGCGTGTCGTTGAGCGTCACGAATGAAAAGAGGTAGTTGCCGGGCGGCGCTTGTTGCGTGTGAACCCAACCGGGCGAAAACGGATTTTCATCCGCGCTCGCCGGCGTGGTATCGAGGGAGGTCGAATAAAAATAGGTCGTATCGGGTTCCAGATCGTCCACCCAGACCAGATGCATGGCTGTCAGTTCGGCTGACTCTTCCCAGGGAGTCAAATCATCGGGATCCGCACTGTAATACAGAATCGACAGTGTCGGTTCGTCGGTTTTCCAGGCGACCGCGAACCCGTTTTCGCTGACCGAAAGCAGCTCTTCGTACTCGACTTGAGCGCCCAGAGCCAAAAAGGGGAGCAATAAAATAGCGCAAAAGACACATTTCCCGACACATCGTTTGATTGTTTCGATCATCCAAGAATTGAAACTTGATTTGAATGATCAGTCAAGAATTAAACGTGTTAAAAAACGACGATTGAGTTTCAAAAGCGCCATTTTCCGTTATAAAAAGAGCATGATATATAATATCAAGCACGACTTGATTTGTCGTTGGCCAAATGCCGATCTATTTAGAAAATGCACGAAAAATGCGAGAAAAAGAAAGAAAATAGAATATTGAAGACGATAGCTATATGAAAATAAATTCATGGATAAAAAAGAAGTAAGAAGAAAGAACAATGAGTGAATAGATAAAGAATAATAGAAAATGAAAATGTGGAAAAATAAAAATGCGAAATGAATGAACGTTGCCATGAAAAACAAGATAAATTAGTGTGACATGGCATTAAATATAAAAAAAGAAAAAAGAATTAATAAACACTAACATATTGAAAATATACAGGAATACAAATTTAAGTAAGGCAGAATTAAATTTCTATTGACAAGCAGTACACACATAATCTATTTAATGGCCGCACAAGGATTTGAATGAGTCTTCAGTGAGATATGTTCTTTCATGTAAATGGATCATGGCGCGCGATGGCTTGATGTCATCTTTGAAAATGCCTGAAGGTGAAAAACAACCGCCCGAAGGCGTTTGTTGACGGTTTCTACTGAATTAAAGCCAAGCAGTTACAACTTTGGTCATTCGCCAAGTCCAAAAAATGAACAACTAAGTGAATAACACCGAGTGTTTGCGACGGCCGATGCGGCCAACGGCCTCAATCTTTTGCGCCAGCATTCGTGTGTTGGGGTTTTCTTGCTTTTAAGGCTTATTTATCTCTTAAAAGAATAATTAAGCATGCAATGTTATGGGTTCCGGAAGAGGTGTCTAACAGCTTGAAATAAAATGGTTAATGTCAATCCGTTACATTTGATCGGTAGAGGTGTTGAAACAACACTGTTGATAAATTTGCGCCCACGCCGATCGGTGTCCTGTTTAGCCCCTTTTAATCCATACGACTTCTCCGAAAATAAAATCAATATAATAATCATATCTCATTATTTATACGAGGGTTTTCGCAACAAACCGGGAGGCGGGAGGGGAGAATGAAAGTCCTTTATACGATCATCCTGACGATTTTGACCATTTGTTTGCTTTCCATATCGGTTTATGCCACCGAACCCTGGTGTCAAGGAGTCCCGGGAGTCTGTATTACCAATGTTACTTCGACTGCATTTTCGGTATCTTGGACTACCTACGGTGTCGATGAGGAAGGCTATGTACGCTGGGGCACCAATCCCGGTTCCATCATAAACACCGCCTATGATGACCGCAGTGAGACCGCCTCCGAAGAAACGCACCATGTGACGATCCGGTATCTCTCTCCCGGGTGGACCTATTATTTTCAGGTCGTCTCCGGCGGATTGACTTATTCCGCTGCCGGTGGATCGCCATGGCAGCAAACCACCGGTGTGTCGCTGGCTCCGTCCGGATCGCCCGATACCAGGGCGATTCATTTTTATCAAAGCAATGGTTCGTCTCCAGCCGTCGGCACCCTGGTTTACGTCGTACTGAAAAACAACGACGGCGGCGGCACCAGCGGCACCAGCAACGTGCTTTCTACCGTGGTCACCGACTCGGCCAACGGCGGCATCTGGCTGTTTGACATCAGCCGTTTCCGAAATATCGGCTTGAGCGCCTATTTTCAATATTCGGCCTATGATTTGATTCAAATATTGGCCGACGGCGAGAGCGACGGTTACCAATTCGTCGAGCAGGAAGTCGGCGAGGTGCTCGACGACGTGGTGCTCGACGCGTGCGCCGGCTGCTATTTCTACGCCACCGGCGCCTGCTATCATCCCGATCAGACGAATCCGTCCAACGCCTGTCAAATCTGCAACACGGCGATCACCCGGGTGAACTGGTCGATCAGCCCTGCGACGGTGGTCTGCCGGAACTCCACGGGCATCTGCGACACCACCGAATATTGCACCGGCGCCACGATGGTTTGCCCGGTCGATTCGTTCGAGCCGACCAGCAAGGTCTGTCTGGACGCGAGCGGCCCATGCGATCTGCCCGATCATTGCGCCGGCACCAGCAATGCCTGTCTGCCGGAATACAAACCCCCAACAACCGTTTGCCGCGCCAGCACCGACAGCGAACTATGCGACAAAACCGAATATTGCCCAGGCAATGCGAACACCTGTCCGACCGATGAATTCTTCCCGTCCACCAAGGTCTGCAATGCGGCCAGCGGCGATTGCGATCTGGACGATCATTGCTCCGGCAGCGGGGCGACCTGCGTTGCCGAATACAAGGCGAACACGACGGTTTGCCGCGCCTCGGCCGACGGCGAGCTGTGCGATAAAACGGATTATTGCACCGGCACCACCGCGGTCTGCCCGACCAACGAATTCTACCCCTCGACCAAGGTCTGCGCCGCAGCCAGCGGCGATTGCGATCTGGATGACCATTGCACCGGTTCGAGCGCGGTCTGCACGCCCGAATATAAAGCCAATAGCACGGTCTGCCGCGCCTCAACGGACGGCGAACTATGCGACAAGACCGATTACTGCACCGGCAGCGCGCCGGTTTGTCCCGCGAACGAATTCTACCCGGCGTCGAAAGTCTGCCTGACGGCGAGCGGTGATTGCGACCTGGACGACCATTGCTCCGGCACGAACGCGAACTGCGTCGCGGAATACAAGGCCAATACCACGGTCTGCCGGGCCTCGACCGATGGCGAAGTCTGCGACAAAACCGAAAACTGCACCGGTTCGACCACGACTTGCCCGGTCGACGCGTTCTATCCGGCTTCCAAGGTTTGCGCCGCGGCGAGCGGCGATTGCGACCTGGACGATCACTGCACCGGCACGAACGCCACCTGCACGCCGGAATACAAGGCCAACACGGTCATCTGCCGCGCCTCGGTCGACGGCGAGGTTTGCGACAAGACCGATTATTGCACCGGCGGCGCGCCGGCCTGTCCCGCCAACGAGTTCTACCCGGCGTCAAAAGTCTGCCTAGCGGCGAGCGGCGACTGCGATCTGGACGATCACTGCACCGGTTCGAGCGCGGTCTGCACGCCCGAATACAAGCCCAACACCACGGTCTGCCGGGCGGCGCGGGACGCGGGGGCGATCGACCTCGATTGCGACGCGACGGAAAACTGCACGGGATCCTCGACCACCTGTCCGGTCGATGCCTTCCTGGCCAACGGCACGACCTGCAACGACGCCAATCAATGCACGAGCCCCGACGCCTGCAACGGCGCGGGCACCTGCGTGGGCACGCCGCATTCCGGTCCCTTCATCCAGGCAGTGGCTCCCGCCGCGGGCGCTTCATTGGCCGGCGGCACGACGGCCAACATCACCTGGAATTACGGCGTCTGCCCGAGCGGCGCCAACAACGGCGTCGACACGATTCACATTTTGGCGTCCGTGGACGGCGGGGCCACGTATCCGATCGAGGTGGCTGCCGCGGCGCCCGACGATTCCGGCTCCTACGCCTGGACTGTGCCGGCCATCAAGGAAACGGACTTGCGGCTCAAGTTGGAGGCCAAGAGAGGCACGACCACCACCGGCAACGATACCACCGACGGCGACTTTGCCGTCGAGATGCCGACGGATTTGAACGCCAGCATCAACCTCAACGACGAAGTCGTGCTGACCTGGACCGGCGGCCCGGCCGACGTGTACCTCGTTCAAGGCCAATACGACAACGAAGCCACCGGCTGGGCCCTCTTCGCGGAGGACGTCACCAGTCCGTGGATCGATGACGTGACGCCGAGCGGCAGCGACGTCTACTATCGCCTGACCAACGCCAACGGCACCGCTTATAGCGCCGAATTGATTGGCAAAACCTACAGCCTGCTGAATTACGGTTACGCCCTGGTGACGATGCCCTTCGAGCCGGCGACGGCGATGCACGCCCAGGATTTGCTGGATCTATACAACACCGACGGCGACTACGCCTCCGTGCTGATCCGCTGGGACAACGGGCTGCAATACTGGGACATCCACTACGACGCCTATCCCAGCTACAACAACTTCGCCGTCGGCGTCGGCGCCGGGTATTTCGTCAAGATCGAAGCGCCGGTGGAGCGGATTCGCGCCGGCCGGGTCGTGCAGGAACCCTTCACCACGCACTTGGGTTATGACTACGCGCTACTGGGATTCCCCACCGGCGAATGGCTGACAGCGCAGAGCGTACTTGGCGCGATGACCGGCTTCGGCGGCGTCGGCCATTCCATCTACAAATGGATTTCCTACAGCCAGACCTGGGACGTCCACTACAACCAATACCCGGGTTACAACAACTACGCGATCGAAACCGAGGATGGCTATTTCGTCCGCAATGACGCGGCGAGCGTCGACTACAAATACAATCCGCTGGAGATCGCCACCTCATCGACGCGCACCAGCATGACGATTTCCTGGGTCACGACCCTGCCGACCACCGGCTGGATCCTCTACGGGCCCTCGACCGGCGCCGTGTCCACCTTGGCGGCCGAGGACTTGGCCGGTTTGTTCGATCTGGATACCTCGCACCAGGTGACAGTCAGCGGTTTGACGGCCAATACCACCTATTACTTTGACCTCGTCTCTTCCGGGGCGGTTCGCACCAATCGCGGCGCGCACTACTCGGTCAAGACGCAGCCGTAAGGAATCAGGCAGCGAAAAAAGGAGCGAAAGATGTCTCGTGCAAAAACTATCGCGGTCCTCTTGGTTCTTCTCGGGGTCGGATTCGGCCTGGCCATTCCGGCGGCGGCGGCGCCCGAGGATCCCTGGTGCCAGGGCGTGGCAGGCATCTGCGTGACGAACGTCACCTCGGCGGCCTTCTCGGTGTCCTGGACGACGCTCGATGCCCCGGTCGACGGGATCGTCTATTACGGCGACAACCCCGGTTCGATCACGACGCCGGTCTGCGACGACCGCGGCTGCGGCTCGGACTCGGCCCATCAATACGAGACGCACCATGCCACTATCAAGGGTCTGGCCGCGAACAGCACTTATTATTTCCGCATCGAATCGGGCGGGGTGCCCTATCCGAGCGGCGGCGCATACTGGATGCAGACCACCGGAAAATCGCTGACGCCAGGCGCGCCGGTAGGGCGGATGATCAGCATTTTGCTCGATGACAACCCCCGCGAGGGCGCTCCTGATTCACTGGTTTACCTGAAGTTGATCAACAACGACGGTTCGGGATCGACCGGCGAAAGCGCCGTGTTCTCGGTGGTCATCACCGACCCGGACGGCCTGGAAAGCTTTTCGATCGACCGCATTCGCACCGCGAACAGTCAGGCCTTTTTCTCCTTCTCCGACAACGACCTGATTAAAATCTACGCGGACGACGAATCCTCGGGCTACGGATCCTATCAAGGGGCGGCCGGCAACGATTTCCCCGATATTTTGCTGGAAGCGTGCAGCGGCTGCTACATCTACGACGGCGTGACGAAAACCTTCGGCTGCTTCGCTTACGGCGGCACCGACGCTTCGCACGGCTGCCAGTATTGCTACAACAACGCGCCTCACGTCTGGTCGATTCGCGGCAGCGGGTATGAGTGCCGGGCCGCGGCGGGCGTTTGCGACGTCGCCGAACTATGCACCGGCACCGCCATTGATTGCCCGACCGATGCCTATCAGCCGAGCACCACGGTCTGCCGGGTCGGCTCGGGCGATCTGTGCGACCCGAGCGAAAACTGCCCCGGCACCGGCGTCTCCTGTCCCGCCGATACGATCCTGCCGTCGACGACGGTCTGCAACGCGGGTTCGGGCGACCTGTGTGATCCGGATGAAAAGTGCACGGGCATCGCGGGCCAGACTTGCCCGACCGATGCCTACCAACCGTCGACGACGGTGTGCAACGCCGGTTCGGGCGATCTGTGCGATCCCGATGAAAAATGCCCCGGGGTTCCGGATCAGGCTTGTCCGACCGATACCATTACCGCGGTGAACACGGTCTGCCGCGCCGGTTCGGGCGACCTGTGCGATCCCGACGAGAAATGCACGGGCATCGCCGATCAGGCATGTCCGACCAATACGGTTCTGCCGTCGACGACGGTTTGCAACGCCGGTTCGGGCGACCTGTGCGATCCGGACGAAAAATGTCCGGGAGTGGCGGGGCAGGCGTGCCCGACCGATACGTACCTGACGGCCGACGCCGTCTGCCGGCCCGGTTCGGGCGACCTGTGCGATCCGGACGAAAAATGTCCCGGCGTCGCCGACCAGGCTTGTCCGGCCAATAGCGTGCTGCCTTCCACCACGGTTTGCCGGACGGGTTCGGGCGACCTGTGCGACCCGGACGAGAAATGCTCGGGCGTCGCCGGTCAGGCTTGTCCGAGCGATACGGTTCGTTCCGCGGCGACCGTCTGCCGCACGGGTTCGGGCGACTTGTGCGACCCGGACGAAAAATGTCCCGGCGTCGCCAAAGAGCAATGCCCGACCGACACGGTGCTGCCGTCGACCACGGTCTGCAACGCCGGTTCGGGCGACCTGTGCGACCCCGATGAAAAATGCACCGGAACCGCCGGCCAGAGTTGCCCGACCGACCGCATCGAACCGTCGACCACGGTCTGCAATGCGGGTTCGGGCGATCTGTGCGATCCGGACGAAAAATGCACCGGAGTGGCGGATCAGGCTTGCCCGACCGATCGGATCGAGCCCTCGACCACGGTCTGCCGCGCCACGGCCGGCATCTGCGACGTTCAGGAACTTTGCTCGGGCGCGGCCGATCAGGCGTGCCCGGCGGACGCCAAACTCGGCGGTGAAACCACTTGCCGCGCCTCGGTCGCCTACTGCGATCTCGCGGAAGTCTGCGACGGTTCCAACAATGCCTGTCCGACCGATGTCTTCCGCGCCGCCGGCACAACCTGCGACGACGCCAACGCCTGCACCAGCGGCGATCAATGCAACGGCGGCAGCGTTTGCGCCGGTACGGCCGATCCGGGCGCGTATTTGCAGGTGTTGACACCGGCCCCGGCGGGAGTGTTGGCGGGCGGCATCGCCACCCCCATCACGTGGAATTACAACCACGGCGCGACCTGCGATATCGGCACCTATCACTACGACAATGTCCGCCTCTCCGCCTCGATCGACGGCGGCGTCACCTATCCGGTAATCATCGCCAACTCGGCCACCGACAACGGCACCTACAACTGGGCGATTCCGCCGATCAATGAAAGCCTCCTGCGCATCAAGGTCGAACCGCTCAAGGCCGGCGTCGTCAAGGGCACCGACGCCACCGACGACAATTTCGCGGTCTACATGCCGACCAACCTGGTGGCGACCAAGGATTACGCCGGCGACGTCGTGTTGACCTGGTCCGACGGCCAGCAAGCGGATGTCTATTACGCCTATAGCCCCTACGGCAACAGCGGCTGGTCCTATCGCGGCACCGCCACGTCGCCGTACACGGATCTGGGCTCCGCCACGGAAGATCACATCTACTTCCGCCTGAAAAACAAGGACGGTTCCTGGTATTCGCCCGAGGTCGTCGGCAAGGAAACGGTGATGCTGACCCAGGGCTTCAACCTGATCAATCTGACCTTCGAGCACGAAGGCACGAAGGCTCAGGATTTGCTCGACGAATTGAACGCGGGCGGGGTGCTGCGCGCCAAATCCGTGATCCGTTGGGATCCCGGCGCCCAGTGGTGGGACATCCACTACAACAGCTACCCGACCTACAACAATTTCACCTTGCAGATGGGGATGGGCTATTTCGTCGAGGTGTTGCAGGCGGTGAACTGGACGCTGGTCGGTTCGATCGTCAAGGAACCAATCCATTTCGCGCTCGGCTATGACTACAACCTCCTCGGGCTGCCGACCGGTGAATGGTCGAAGGCGCAGAACGTGCTGGACGCGGTGGATGCGCAGGGCGGCGTCGGTTACGCGATCTACCGGTGGGTGTCCTATGCCCAATGGTGGGATGCGCATTTCCGTCAATATCCCTCGGCCAACAACTTCGATATCGACAACGCCGAAGGCTATTTCATTCGCAACGACACCGCGATTCCGAGCTTCAAGCTCAACCCGATGCAAATCGCCGCGATCCCGGAAAGCAGCCCGCGCGGCTTCACGGTTTCGTGGAAAACGGTGATGAACGCCACGGGCTGGTTGCGGTACGGCACCGCTCCCGGTGCGCTCAACAATTACCTCGAAGTCGACGCGTTCGACCTGGCCACGGTGCACGGTGTCACGGTCCCCGTAGCGACGGGCGGCACCTATTACTACACGCTCGTGGTTTCGGGCATCGAGTACGACGACCGGGGAGTCCCGTTCCAAGTAATCGTCCCCTAAGGGGCGAGGGGAGCGTGAAGGTGAAAGGGAAAATGCAGGTTTTCGCGCGGATCATGTACCTGCCGTCGGATTCGTTGCGCGCCCGGCTCAACGGTCTCACGCCGGTCTGTAGTCACTGCGGTCAATGGCGCGACCAAAACGGCCATTGGCGCGACGTGACGATCTACGTACAGAAAGACGAAAACCCGCAATTCACCCACGGCATCTGCCCGGCGTGCCTGAAGAAGCATTTCCCCGAGGTCTACGCCGAAATGATGGCCGAGAAGCGCACGTCCGAAGCGGATGAACTGCGTCGAAAGATTGAGGAAGGTCAAACCAGGGAGGCCCGCGAAAGCGGTAAAAAACGCGGGCCTTCCGTTGAATTGTGAGCGGTGACATGCGGCAGGCAAACAACCAACGATTCGCTCCCACGCGAAGCCCCATGTCCCGGAATGTTTGGGCAATCTTTGCGGGAAGGATGAAGGAAGATGAAGACCGTTAAAATGCTGGCCCTTCTGATGTTGGTGGCCGCCGTGGCCGGCGCCGCCGTCTCCGGCGCGCTGATCCTGGCGGAAAAGGGCGTGATTCACGTCGATTCGCTCGCGGTTTCGGCTCCCGGGCTGCAAAACTCGGTGGCGGCTACCCAACCGGCGAATCAAGCGACGGTCCGCAAGGTGCGGTTCATCGACCGTATCCGCGGCCTGCGCGACGTTTTCAAACCGGTCAAGGAAGACCCGCAAACTCCGCCACCCCTGGAGGCGGCGCTGGGCGACTGGGTCGAATATTCCTCCCTGCCGCTCGCCAGCATTCCCCACAAAGCTTATTACCCGACTGTCATCTATGACGCGGCGGGGTTCGGCACCGCCACGCCTCTTTACCGGATGTGGTACGACGCCGCATCGAGCTGCGAACTCTATTCTTCGACGGATGGAATCACCTGGACCCGCGTCGGCTCGCTTTCCGGGTTGTCCGGCAATCAGGCCCATACCACGGTCAAGTATTTCTCCTCCGGTTTCACCGGCGCCAACAGCGGCACCAATCCGTCGTCGGCGACGATGAAATATCGCATCTGGTATTGGCATGATCTCGCGTACGCGATCACCGATATTTATTACGCGGAATCCGCCGACGGCTTGGTCTGGTACAACGATCAGCCTTTGCAGCAAGGCTCGGTAAAGGTGGTCGGTGAAAGCGGTGAATACAGTTCCGCTACCTGGAATCGCGGATCCTACGGATCGGTGGAAGTTCTTTACAATGCATCCGCGACCAATTCCGGCACCAATCCATACGATTATACCTTCGCCATGTATTACGACGGATCGAACGGCGGCAAGGAAAGCATTGGTCTGGCCTATTCGGCCAACGGAATTTTATGGACGCCCTATGATTCCGACGCGGACGGTTACGCGGACCCGGTACTGGCTGGGGCCGGCTATCAATGGAACGGCACCTGGGATTGCCCGGCCGGCTGCGCCTGGGATTGCGGCTATGTGTCGCGACCGACGGTTTTCAAGACCGCGACCGGCTTCGAGATGTGGTACTCGGGCGGCATTACCACGATGAACTTGGGCATCGGCCATGCCGTTTCCCGAGACGGCTTGGTATGGACGCGTGATCCGCGTGGGGCCATCTTCACCGTAAGTGACGGCGTCGCCTGGCGTGACGACCGCACGTATGCTTCCTGGGTCGTCAATGTAAATGGCGCACTCAAGATGTGGTTCTCGGGGCGCGATTACGAATCGCCCAACGAGTACCGCCTCGGTTTGGCGACTCCCGCCAACTGGACTTTCTTTGTCGATGGGTCGTGGTCGGGGAAAAGCGATGGCGAGGAAGTCGTCGCCGGCAGCGGCAAATATTACGGCTTCAACGCGTTTTCCAGCATTCAACGGGCGATCGACGTCGCCGCCAATGGCACGACCATCCAGATCGCGGCCGGAACGTACACGGAATTCGTCAACGTTAACAAATCAGTCACCTTGATCGGCGCCGACCAGAACGATCCCACCGCCGATCCAATGATCACCAATCAATCGTTGACGATTATTCAACCGCCCGCTACCGGCAGCGCGACGACCGATGCGGTTTTAAAAGTCGTTGCTTCGAATGCCACGATTTCACACCTGACGGTCACCGGCGATAACGGCGGGTTGCATGCCCGGTACGGGATTTACGTCGTCAACACGGGCGGACTGGGCCTGCATGACATAGTGGTACAGTACTGCACGGCCTACGGGTTTTCCAATGTTCCGTCCGGCGGCGATTACTACACCAGCGACTCGTCCAGCGGCAATACGCAGGGCGGGGGCATTTATGTCGAAGGCATATCGTCACCGTTACCGACGGCAATCACGCTGGACCGGAATATCGTCCACGACGTCTATTTTGGCATGTATCTCGACACGAGCGACGGCACGATCAGCAACAACTACGTTTACAACAGCGAAGCGGCGATCAGCACTTGGGGTATCGGCACCGGATCGACTACCCGGTACCTGATCGACAACACGATCGAAAACAGCGGTCGCGCGCTGTTGGTCAACGGAGTCAACAGCGGCAACCCGGTCGTCTTTTCCGGCAATAAAGCCACCAACGTCGTGCGCGGTCTCGAAGCGCGGTACTCGCGTCAGTTGATCACCATCGAAAACAATGAAATCCAGGCGACGACGACGGGTATGTTGTTGAAACCACAAGACATCGCCGATGGCTATCTGATTCGCAACAATACAATTACGGGCACCAACGCCGTCGGATCCATCGGGATCGACGCGTATGCCTACAATTCCATCTTCGGCACCGTGCTGACGGCGGTGGTCGAAAACAACGATCTGTCTGGTTTCGAAACGGGCATTCGCGCCTTTAAAGATCCTTCCTATATCGCAACCCGGACCATCGAATTGACGATCGGCGGTGCGGCGGGAAAAACGAACGTCATTCGTGCGACGGGGGGCGACAACCACTCGCTGCTTCTCCAGAACTGCAACAACGCAATCACGGCAACCTACAATGATTGGGGCGCCTATCCGGAATCCCGGATTCTCCATCAGGTCGATAACGGCGCGTTGGGACTCGTGACCTTCAATCCGTGGGCCGGCGGTTGTTACGTTGACGGAAATTGGTATGAGAACGGCGACGGAAACCCCGTGAATCCTTGCCAGGCCTGCAATTCGTCGCTGGACATTACCGTCTGGTCGAATGCGGCCGACGGTATCTCCTGCGAAGGCCTGCTGTTCTGCGCCGACGGCGAGACTTGCTCCGCCGGCGTTTGCGGCGGCGGCACGCCGATCGTCTGTTCGGATGGCGTGGATTGTACCGTCGATAGTTGCGACGAGGCGACGGATTCTTGCGAATCGACGCCGAACAACGCAGCTTGCAATGACGGCAATCCATGCACCGATGATGTCTGCGACATCGAAAACGGCTGTATGCTCGTCATGAACACGGCTTCTTGCGATGACGGTATTTACTGCAACGGCACCGACACCTGCAGCGGCGGCTCCTGCCACAGTGCCGGCAATCCTTGCCCGGAAAACGGCAATGTATGTGACGGGATGACTTCCTGCGATGAAGCCGGGGACCAGTGCGTCACTTCGGCCGCGCCGACCTGCAACGACGGCCTTTACTGCAATGGCGTGGAAACCTGCGATCCGGCTTCCGGTTGCGTCGCCGGCACGCCGCCGGATTGCGCGATCGACGATCACATTTCCTGCACCATCGACGCCTGCGACGAAGCGACGGATCAATGCGCGCACACGTACGATCCGGCGGTGAATCCTTGCGTGGTCTCCGCGGGCGGTAGCATCCAGACGGCGATCAATATCGTCAATCCCGGCACGACCATCCAGGTCGCGGCGGGTACCTTTGCCGAAAGTCTGACCATCAACAAGAAAATCATTCTGGAAGGCGCGGGCAGCGGCGACGATCCGGCGACCGCCACGATCATCGACGCGCCGGGAACCGGGACCGCGGCGCAAAAGGGCGCTTTCATCCGCGCCAGCGGAACTTCGGCGAGCGATCGGCTGACGGTGAAGGATCTGCGGTTCACCGACTCCTACGCCGGCATCTATTTCGACACGTCGGTCAGCCACATCGCCATCGATAACGTCGTGGCGACCGCCGGCGTCAACGGGCTCGAATTCGAGGCCGCCGGCGGCACCATCATCACCGTCACCGACCTGGCGGTCAGCGATTCGAGCTTCGATCACAACATTGAAGCCAACTCAGGCATGGGCATTCGGGTTTCCAAGCGGGCCACGATCGACGGCCTGCAGATCACCAACTCCCACTTCGATTTCAACAATCGCGGCTGGTACGCCCAGCGCACCACCACCGACGGCGTGACCGACATCACCAATGTGCTGGTGGAAGACTCCACTTTCGACAACAACGGCTACAAAGCGATCAACCTCGAAAAGCTGAGCAACGCGACATTTAGTCGGATTTCCGTCGACAGCTCCGGCGCCTGCCCAATCTGGTACAACGCAACACAACCCTGCAATGAATTTGCGGCGGGCCTGGAACTGAACCTGAAATACGCGAATTACGCGAACATCACCGTTGAAAATTCGACCTTCAACGCATCCGGCATGATGAGTTCGACGAGCGGCGCCGCGTTGGCCTTCAAGGCGCGCGACGACGGTAGTTACAGCGGCGCCAATGCCGCCACGCTGAGCAACGTCACCGTGCGCGGGAATTTCTTCAGCGGCAATCAAAATGCGCTCTTCCTCGGCGAACCCGGGAAAAACAACCTGACCCCCACGAACGTGGTCATCGAGCACAATTCCTTCACGGGCAGTCTGGCCAAGGAAATTCAGAACAATTGCCAGACGACGCCCAACGCCAGCGCGAACTGGTTCGGCGAAACCGACGGCGTCCTGGTCGCGGGTAAGCTGGCGGGTACGCTCGATTACACGCCGTGGCTCGATACCGGCGACGACCAATCGACCGCCCCGGGCTTCCAGGCCGATCTGTCTGTTTTGCATGTCGACGATGCCGGTGCGCAACTACCGAGCACGCTCGGCCGGATCAGCGAAGCGGTCGACCTGGTGTACCCGGGCGGCTCGGTGAGTGTCGAGGCCGGAACCTATGCCGAAAGCGTGGCGATCGCGAAATCACTGACTTTGACCGCTCCCGCTGGCGCGGCCAATACGTTTCTTACCGGCGCTTTGAACTCGGCAAGCCATCATTTTTATATGATGACGATCGACGCCGATGACGTCACCGTCGACGGTTTCGATATGAGCAACGCCGCTTTTACCGGAGGGTGGTATGCCTGGGCGATTTGGATCGGTTTGAATTCTGATTTGGATAACATCCCGACCAACGTCCGCGTCACCAATTGCGCGATCCATGATATCGGCACTTCGACTCGAGTTGATTCCACCAACGGCTATGGCCCCACCTACGGGCTCAATATTACCTTCGGAAAGCACATCGAAATCGACCATAACGCGGTTTACAACATTGCCAGGCAAAATCAGGAAGCGATCGCGATCGGCGCGGAAGCGTGGGATGGGACGCTGGAACTGTGCGGCACGGACGAGGTCAATATTCATGACAATGTCCTGCATGATATCGCCGGCGCCAGTTCCTATGGCATTTTTGTGCATACCGATTGTGCCGATACCGCGGTCAGTAACAATACGCTCACACTCGCGCCCACCAATCCCGTTGTCGGCATCATGGTCAATGACCAATGGACTCCCGGATCGGTGATCCTGGCCCACAATTCCGTATCCGGATCCCAATATGGTCTTCAGCTTTCGGCGATGCACCCGGTAACCTTGGTGGGGAACACCGTTACGGGCGCCAATGTCGGTATCCAGGTGAATTCCAACAACACCGTCGCGCCGACCATTCACGATGGCAATATTCTCGGGAATACCGCGTATGGCATTAAAAACCTGGCGAGCACGATGGTCGATGCCCGGAACAATTGGTGGGGCGATCCGAGCGGCCCCTATCATTCTCCTGACAACGTCACGGGAACGGGAAATCCAGTCACGGATCTGGTTGATTTCGGAAGCTATCTGAGTTCCGCCTATTCCTGCAGCCCCGATACCTGTCCGACGGGCACTTGCGAAATCGGCAGTTCCTGGTATTTCGCCGGCGAAACCAATCCGATTAACAGTTGTTTATTCTGTGACCTTGCGGCTCCCACGGTTTGGACCCCCAAGGCGAATGGCGCTTTATGCACCGACGACAACGCCTGCACCTCGAACGACACCTGCCAGGCGGGTGTCTGCGCGAGTGGGATACCATTGAATTGCGACGACAGCAATCAATGCACGACAGATACCTGCGTCGCGACTTCCGGTTGTGTCTTCACTCCGAAATCATGCCCGGGCGCGGAAACTTGCGATTGGGTGACCGGCGATTGCGAATCTTGCGCCGCCGGCGGCTGCGCGATTGACGGTGTCTGTTACCCCGACGGCACGACCAAGCCCGACAATATTTGCCTGGTGTGCAATGTGGCGGCCAATCCGAACGGTTGGACGAATAACAACGGCGCCGTTTGCGCGGATGACGCTAACGAATGTACCGAGGACACGTGTAATGCGGGTTCCTGCACTCACCCGAATAAAACGCTCGGCACCGCCTGCGGCACCGACTTCGTCGATTGTACCGATGATGTCTGCAACGGTTCGGGCGCCTGCACGCACGCGGCTAAATCGCAAACGCCGCCCTGGACGGTTTGCAACGTGACCCATGGCGGCAGTATCCAAAACGCCATAAATGCGACTCCGGCGGGCGGTACGGTTAATGTCGGCGCCGGAACCTATCCGGAAGCCTTGACCATCGCCAAAGCGCTTACTCTCCAAGGCGCCGGCATCGATCAATCAATAATCGATGACTCGGCAAACGCCGCTACGAAAACGGCCTTGGCCATTTCCGGCACGCTGACCGGCGATTTAACCGTCGATGGCTTCACCATGAAAATCACCTCCGCCTTCAACTGCGGCGATTACGTTTTCGGCATTACGGCCAAGGCGGATACGCACACCATCTATCTGACCCATAATAAATTTTTGGGTTCCAACCGTTGCGATGCCGCGTTGTACGCTTACAACCGCAGTGCGAACATCGTTTTTCAATACAACACGGTCACGAACGTTGGCTTTCAACCGCTGCTGTATGAATTGTATACCGGCGCTACCGATACCAGTCATAATTCCTTCGAAATGGGGGCTTATGGCATCGGCGTCATTTACATGACCTACAACGGAGTGAACGTCAGCGCCAAGCAAACCTTTAACGACAACACCTTTGATCTCTACACTCCATCTCCGGTCAACACGAACCCGTATGCCGGAGTGACTTTTATCGGCGGTTACTATTCCGTCGCGAATCGAACCGGCGGCTATTCGAGCATTGAGATCAAAAACAACAGTTTTCTCAATGCGCCGACCAACGTCAACGGAATCCGCTTGCGCAACGATAACAATGGCGATGGCCGTTCGGCCGCGCTCTCGGGTATCGATATTGAAGACAATCTCTTCGAGGGAAGCACCGACCCATCGGTGGTCAATAATCACGGAATCTATTTAGCCGGTTACATGCACGACATTCTGATCAAGAACAATAAAATTTCCGGCATGAACGATGCGGCGATCTATGGCATCCAGTCGCCTTATGGCACCACCGCCAATGTTCCGGGCGCGGCGATTGCCGCAAATCTCAATAACCTGGCCGACAACGCCTCGATCGTGACCTGGCCGGCCGCGACGACGGGCGCCGGGATGTTGGATCTCTCCGGCAACTGGCTTGGTTCCGATGATCCCACGATCGTTGCGTCTTTCTTCGATGTCGATCCGAATCTCGATTACACGCCGTGGCTCGATACCGGCGACGACCAATCGACTGACCCCGGTTTTCAGCCCGATCTGACCTATTTGCACGTCGGCGCCGCCGGCGCGCAGAGCGGTACGACCGGTCGCATCCAGGAGGCGATTGGTCTGGTGAGCGAAGGCGGCACCGTCGAGGCCCACGCGGGGTTGTATGACGAACGGATTCTGATCAAGAAAGCCTTGACCTTGCTCGGCGCCACGCATGGCGTCCCCAAGAAAGGCTATCCGATCCCGACCGGCTATGCCTACGATCCGGCGGTCGAAACCATCCTCAATCCCAGTACGGACATCATGTGGCCGGTAATCGGCATCGGCGGGTATGCGGCGATCGGCAACGTCAGTGCGACGTTGTTTTCTTTCGGCGGCAAGGTGACGCTCGATGGCCTGGTGGTCGAAAGCCAGGTCGCAGGCACCGGCGGTACCTATCCGCAGTACCGCGACTTGATTCAGATCGCCCAACACACCTCGGCGACTTCCGGTTTGGAAATCACCAACTGCGTCCTGGGCCCCAACACCAACGCCGCGCAAAACGGCACCTATGGGCGCAGCGGAATCTGCAACGCCGGCCCGACTTACGGCCACCTCAAGCTTCTGGTCAACAACAATAAAATATTCGACGCCAAGGGCGACGGTTGCGGCATCATGTTGGTCGGCCCGTACGGACCGACCTACCACGGCGGCACGGTGTACGCCGGTCACTACGCGGGTTCGATTATCGAAAACAACGAAATCACCGGCAATCACCGGTCGGGCATCGAATTGGCCGGCGGCGTACAAGGCACCGTGGCCGATCCAATGATCATCCGCGACAATATGATCACGAATATCGGTTGGCGCGACGTCTCCGAAAACGGAATGCTCAAGTATGGCAACGGCCTCACTTGCCAGCGCGCCGGCAGCGACAAGCTCAACGCCGATGCCGCGGGCTGCAAGTACCTGCTCGTGGAAAACAACGAAATCCGCGACAACGAAAAGAACGGCATCTACCTCGGCCCGATGAATGGTGAAATGACCTTCACGGGGAACTTGATCCAGAACAACGGCTCGGGCGCGGGCGGTTACCTGCGGTGGGACGGGGTGCGCCTCGACTTGACCGAGTTGTATTATTCGACGGCCAGCAACGGCGGCATCGGCGGGACGCCGGTCGGCTATCAAGGCGTAGCGTTCCCGGTCAATCTCGTGTTCCAGGGCAACAACATTCTGGATAACGACGCGACCCGGCCGACGCCCGCCAAATACGGCATTAAAGTTGTTCAGGTCGCGACGAATCCGGCCGGCGCGGTGGTCGCCACCGGCAACTGGTGGGGCGATTACACCGGGCCGTATCACGTTTCGACCAATACCGCCGGCCTCGGCAGTCCGGTTACCGATTACGTGCTGTTCGGCGTGGCGTCAAATCCGGGCGATCCGACCCAGGAGTGGAGCAAGGCGCCGAACGGCGGGCTGGAATGCCCCGGCTGCCTGATCGCCGGCGTCTGCTATCTCGTCAGCCAGACCGATCCGCTCAACGTCTGCCTGATCTGCGCAACGGCCGGAGCGCCGGCGTTCGCCCCGAACGACGGGGTTTCCTGCGATGACGGCACGGTTTGCGACGGCGCGGATGTCTGCAACGGCGGCACCTGCTCGTTACACGTCAATCCGCTCGATTGCGATGACGGCAACCTTTGCACCGACGACTCCTGCGAGGCGACGGCCGGCTGCCAGCATGCCGACAACACCGATCCCTGCGACGACGGCGACGCCTGCACGGTCAACGACACCTGCGACGGCGGCGCCTGCGCGAGTGGCACGGCGCGTAATTGCGACGACGGCCTCTATTGCAACGGTGCGGAAACCTGCGATCCGGCTGTCGGCTGCGTCGCGGCTTCGCCGATCAGTTGCGGTTACCTCGACGATCACATTTCCTGCACGATCGAGGAATGCGACGAAAACACCAACCAGTGCGTCACCCGTTACGACTCGAGCGTCAACCCCTGTGTCGTTACCGCGGGCGGCAAGATCCAAGATGCGATCAATATCGTCAATCCCGGCACGACGGTTCAAGTAGTCGCGGGAACGTTTGCCGAAAACCTGACGATTAATAAGTATCTCATTCTCGACGGCGCCGGCAGCGGCGCCGATCCGGGAGTCGATACGATCATCGATCCGTCAAGCGGCCACGGCATCACCATTGTTTCCGCCGGCAGCGGCGCGAGCGCGACCGATCGCACCGTCATCAAAGATTTACGGGTCACCGGCGCGGCGCAAGGCGTGCGTTTCGACTCGAACGCCACCATCAAATGGGTGACGCTCAATAACGTGGCGACCGTCGGCAACACCGAGCCGGGCATCAACCTTCGCGAAGTGTCGACTTACGAGGATCTGTTGTTCGAGGATGTCGTTTCGACCGGCAATTCCGCCGGCGTTCAGATCCAGAGCACCGCGACGGTCCTGGACGGGCTCACCGTCGACGGCGCTACTCTCTCGAACAATACTATCGCCGGCTTCTTGGCGCTCGGCGGAACCCTGACGAACGTCGCGATTAAGAATGCAACCGTTCAAAACAATGCGTCGGGGGTGGGCACCGACGCCGATATCGTTCTGACGGGATTCAACGGCAATCTCGAAATTTCGGATACGGCCGTCACGAGCAACAACGCCGAATCGGCCATCCGTGTATCCGGTAACGGCACGCTGGCCCCGGCGGGCACCATGTCGTTCAAAAACATCACCATCACCGGCCTGCAAGCCATGGTCGGCACCTATCCGTCGGCAGCCCTGGTGTTGACGCGGTACACCGACATGGCGGCCGTGTCTTTCGAGAACGTCATTCTCGATTCCTCCGCACCGGCGGGCCTGTTCCTCGGCACTCTATATCAGGCGACGACCCCGCCGGCGCTCGACCTCGACGGGGTGAGTTTCAGCGGCGCCTATCCGAAGTACATCCAGCTTGGGCGCCATGGCAATTCGACCAGTTACAGCAAAGCCAATGCGACGGTTGACGCCACCGGTGCCGTCTTTACCGGCGTCACCGATCCGTTCGCGATCGAAGACAAAATCGATCACCAATTGGACGATGCGGAACTCGGCCTGGTCACCTGGGTCGCCGACAACCTATACGTCACTCCGACCAGCGGCAGCATTCAGCGCGGCATCAATGCGGCTGGTGCGACCGGTTGGACGGTCAACGTCGCTTCCGGAACCTTCACCGAACGGTTGAATGTAAGTAAAAGCGTCGAACTGCGCGGCGCACAGTACGGCAACGACCCGACGCCGGTCGGAGAGCGCGATAATCCGCTGGTGGAGTCGATTCTGACGGATGTTGGGATGAGCGTGGTCAATCCAAATGTGCTGGTGGAGATCCCGCTCGGCGTTTCCGGCGTGAAGATCGATGGGTTCACACTGAAAAGTATTCATACCAGTCCCTACGCCGACTCCTGCATTGTTCGGGCCTGGGATGACGATCTTTCGATCCTCAACAACATCTTCGATGGTTGGCTGGGAATTCTTTACAAAGGCCATCCCAATACCGTCGGAGTCGATTTCGCGCAAAATCGCATGACCATCAATAAAAACGGCATCGTGGCGAATCAAGGCACCTTCAACAAGGTGACAATTGAAGGCAACACTTTCGCGCTCACCGGTTCCGGAGACGCAGCCGATGCGGCAGGCATCAACTTGAGTACCTGCGATGCCTGCACGGTTCACGGCAACAAAGCCAATGGTTTTACCGGCAATAACGGTCTCGGCGGCAGCGGCAACACCAACCTGACCATTACCGACAACGATTTTTCCGGCAATAAAACCGGAATAAATTTGTGGGGCACCACCAACCAGGTCACGATTCAAAACAACAAGCTTGACAACAACACATCGCGCGGCATCGCCGTCAAGGGAAAGAACATCACGATCGTTGACAACCAGATAACTGGTTGCGGCGACGCTGGTGTGTACATCAGCGAGAATGTCGGCACGACCGAAAACGTGGCCATTCACAATTCCAATATTTTCGGCAATGCCAATTACGGCGTGCAGGTCGATTTGACCAAAAGCTCGCCGGTCAGTGTTGACGCCACCAGCAACTGGTGGGGCAACTACACTGGTCCGCGGCATCCGAGCAATCCGAACGGACTGGGCGACGCGGTAACCGATCGCGTGAACTATGGCACCGTGCTGGCAAAACCGGCCGGCACTCTGCCGTGTCCTGGCTGCGAAGTGGCCGGCGTCTGCTATCTCGTCAGCCAGACCGATCCGCTCAACGTCTGCCTGATCTGCGCGACGGCCGGCGCGACGGCGTTCGTCCCGAACGACGGGGTTTCCTGCGATGACGGCACGGTTTGCGACGGCGCGGATACATGCAGCGGCGGCACCTGCTCGTTGCACGTCAATCCGCTCGATTGCAACGACGGCAATCCCTGCACCGACGACGCTTGCGATATGGTTGCCGGCTGCGTGAATGTCGCCAACGCGGCGTCTTGCGATGACGGGGTCTGGTGCAACGGCGCCGACACCTGCGAAAACAAAACCTGCACGGTCCACGCCGGTGATCCGTGTCCCGAAAACAGCAATGTCTGCGACGGCATCACCTCCTGTGACGAAGGCGCCGATCAGTGCGTGACGACCGCCGCGCTCACCTGCGACGACGGCAACCCCTGCACCGACGATTCGTGCGCACCGACGACCGGCTGCACCTTTAACAACGACGACACCAACACCTGCGACGACGGGCAGTTCTGCACGGACAACGATGCCTGCACGGCCGGCGTCTGCGGCGGCACGGCGCATAGCTGCGACGACAAGGTGACGTGCACGGACGATGCCTGCAACGAAACGAACGACACCTGCGATTACACGGCAAACGGCCAGGATTGCGAAGTCGGTTCGGGCGGCAACATCCAGAACGCGCTGGATGCCGCAGATCCGGGCGACGTGGTTCTGCTGGCCGACGCGATCTTCCCCGTCGACGATCCGCTCGTGATCAGCAAATCGCTGATCCTGCGCGGGCAGGGGACGGGAACCACCACGATCGACGGTGGCGCCAATCCGGGCGACTACGGTCAGACGTGCGACGCCGGCGGCGTCGGCGACAACTGGCCGCGCGGCATTCTGGTCACCGCGAACAACGTCACCATCGATCACCTGAAAATCAAAAACTTCCAAGGCGACCGGACCAATTGCTACGGCTACGGTGTGCTGGCGCGCGGCGCGGAAAGCTACAGCGGGGTTCCCGGTGGCACCATCCTCACCGGCTTGCACCTGCATGAGGTGGAATTCGTCGATACCACCCTGGGCGCGCGGCTGAGCGAAACCGACGGGGCGATCATCGAGGACAGCACGTACGAGGTGATCAACGGCGAACCGGCCGACAGCTTCCACTTGAATTACAGCACCAACGCGTTGATTCAAAACAACACCCTGACCGACGGCGACATCTGGGTCGCCAAGGGTTCGCACAACGCCCGCATCCTGAACAACCACATCACCGACGCGCCGGCCAACTGCATCTGGGCCGGCGTCAACTTCACCGGCCTCGATCTATCCAACTCGCCCACGATTGTCGGCAATACGCTGGACGGCTGCTTCGAAGGCGGCATCGTGTTATGGGGAAAAACCGGCGAAGTGACCACCAACGCGTTGATCGCCGACAACACGATCACCGGGGTGGAAGGTGGGCCCGCCGGATACGACGACCACGGCGGCATCAGCATCTTTGCCGGCGAATACACCAACCTGATCGTCCGCGATAACGATTCGTCGAACAACCTCGGCGACCAGGCGGGTCTGTACATCAGGAGCGCGAAACTGAATTCGGCGACCATCACCGGCAACAAGTTCTCGCACAACCTCGGCCGAGGCGTCTGGATCAACAAAGTCACCCGCGTCGCGGTCGACCTGCGCTACAACAGCATTTACGGCAACGCTTTGGGCGGCGTCGAGGTCGCCGCCGGATCGGGAACGGACGTCGACGCCCGCCAATCCTGGTGGGGCGACGCGACCGGTCCGTATCATGCCTCATTAAACCCCCACGGCTTGGGCAACAGCGTTTCCAATTACGTGTTGTTCGGCGATTACGACACCGCCGAACCCGGCACGGTGGCGCCGGCCTGTCGCGGCGACGCCGGACAAATCTGCCTGACCAACGTCTCGACGCGGCAGTTTACCGTCAGTTGGTCCACCTTCGGGGCCAATGAAAAGGGCTATTTGAAATACGGCACTTCGCCGACCAACCTGAATCAGACCGCCTCCGACGACCGGGGCGCCGGCATCTACGACGAAAATCACCACATCACGCTGGCCAGTCTGCCCACTCCTCCGGGAACGACCTACTACTACGAAGTCGTCTCGGGTGGCGTGACGCACCGCAACGGCGCGCAGCCGTTCAGCGTAACGACCGCGCCCTCGATCGGCATCCCGGCCTTCGACGACAAGATGATGCAGGTCTTTCTCCAGGACGGCGCGACAGCCTCCAAGGGCACCTTGGTGTACGCCAAACTGAAAAACGACCTGGCCGAGGCGCCCAATCCGTCGCTCGGGGAGAGCGCCTGGCTGTCGACGGTTTTGAAAGACGATGACGGCGGCGTCTGGGGCGTGCCGCTCGGCAACTTCCGCGAGGCCAATCTGGGCGCTTATTTCTCCTACGAAGGTACGGACAACATCTTTGTGTTCGCCGACGGCGCGCAGGATGGTTTCAGCACCTACGAGGGAAACATCGCCGACGACATCCCGTCGATCATCCTCAACAATTGTGACGGCTGCTTCATCAACCAGGTCTGCTACACCGACGGCACCAAGCCGACGCCGACCTCGCCGCTTGTCGACACCTGCGAAATCTGCGACATCACCCGTTCGCGCAGCACCTGGTCGCCGGTCGCGGCGGCCACTCTCTGCCGTCCGGAAGCCACGATTTGCGACGTCGCCGAGTCTTGCGACGGAACGCATACCTATTGTCCGACCGACGCCTTTGCCTCGACGGCCACGGTCTGCCGCCCCGTGGCGGGGATTTGCGACGTGGTGGAAATGTGCACCGGTACTTCCTCGGTTTGCCCGGTTGACGCCTTTGTCGCGCCGACCGTGGAATGCCGCGCCTCGAGCGGCATCTGCGATGTGGCTGAAAATTGCACCGGGACCGGCGCGCTATGCCCGAGCGACGAAGTGAAGCCCAGCGGGACGGAGTGTCGCGCCAAGGCCGACTTCTGTGACGTGGCGGAAAGCTGCGACGGTAGCGCGAAAACCTGCCCGGCCGATGCTTTCGCTCCTTCCACCTTGGAATGCCGGGCCGCGGCGGGTATCTGCGACGTGGCGGAAAACTGCACCGGTGGCGCGGCGGCTTGTCCGGCCGACGCCAAGCAACCCGGCGGAACGGAATGCCGCGCCAAGACGGCTTTCTGCGATGTGGCGGAAAGCTGCGACGGCACAGCGAATACGTGCCCGGTCGACGCGTTTGTCCCCGCCGGCACGGTCTGCAACGCCGCCAGCACGGATCCGGAGGAAATGTGCGACGCGGATGACGTTTGCGCCGGCACCAGCGCGGCGTGCATCGAAAAATGGAAGCCGAGCACCCAATCCTGTCGCACCGCCGTCAACAACTGCGACGTGACGGAATTCTGCACCGGCTCGTTGAAAACCTGTCCGGTGGATGGATTCCAACCGACCTCCTTCATGTGCAACGCGAAGGGCTCCGATCCCTGCGATGCCGACGATTACTGCGCCGGCGACAGCGCGACCTGCACCCCGATGTTCGCCCCGAGCAGCACCGTCTGTCGCGCGATCGGTTCGCAAGGATCGGCGGTGGATTGCGATATTGCCGAGTACTGCTCCGGCGACAGTCTGGGTTGTCCCGCCGACGCCTTCCAACCGGCGGGCAGCACCTGCAACGACGGACAAAGCTGCACCAGCCCCGACCAATGCAACGGGACGGGCGTCTGCGCCGGTCCGCCGAACTCGGGACCGTTCGTGTCCGTGACCGCGCCGGCCGTGGCGGCCAACTATCCGGGCGGCGGCGGAACGGCGAATATCACCTGGAATTATGGCGTTTGCCCGGTCGGCGGCAGCAACGGAGTCGCCGGAGTGGACATCAAAGCCTCGCTGGACGGCGGCGCGACGTATCCGGTGCTCATTGCGACCGACGCGCCCGACTCCGGAAGTTATGCCTGGACCCTGCCGGCCATCAACGAAAGCCGCCTGCGAATCAAGGTCGAAGCCAAGAAAAGCGACGGTTCGATTTCCGGCAACGACGCCATGGACGGCAATTTCACCGTCTACATGCCGGTGAGCATCGACGTCACCGTCGGCACCGACGGGAAGGTCACCCTGACCTGGGCCGGCGGCGCGGCCGACGTGTATTGGAGTACCAAGCCGTTCTCGGCCAATCCGGCCGATTGGCAGCTCTTCGCCCAGAACGTCACCAGCGGCTGGAAGGATCTCACCTCGGCGGCGATCGCCGACACGTATTACCGCCTGGCCAATACCGGCAAGACGGCGTTAAGCGCGGAGATCGCCGGCAAGACCAAGACCACGCTGGCCAGCGGCTACACGCTGATCACGCCGCATTTCCAACACGCCGGCACGATCAAGGCCCAGGACATCCTGGATCAGATCGGCACCACGGCGAAGTCGATTATGCGGTGGGACGCCGGCGCGCAATGGTGGAACATCCATTATCGCCAATATCCGACCTACAACAATTTCGTCATCGAGCCGGGCGTCGGCTACTTCATCGAGATCAACGGCGCCTCGACTTACTGGACGACCTCCGGTCTGTTGATTCAGGACCTGTTCACCGCGCCGTTTTCCTTCGATTACACCTTGATGGGCTTCCCGACCGGCGAATGGGAAAAGGCGCAAAACGTGCTGACCGAGGTGACGAACCAGGGCGGCACGGGCAATTCCATCTATGGTTGGGATTCGGGCTCGCAATGGTGGAACATCCATTACAACCAGTATCCGACCAACAACAACTTCGCGATCGAAATCGACGAAGGCTACTTCGTCAAGAACACGAATTACTCCGGATTGATCGCCGATTTCGATTTCAATCCGCTGGACCTCGTGGTTCTGAAGTACGCCGGTTCGTTCAATGTCAGTTGGACCTCGAAGCTGGATGCCACGGGCTGGCTGCTCTTCTACGGGACCAATCCGGCCAACACGCCGGTTGTCGTCTTTGATGACAGCGATCTTTATTTCGATCGCGACACCGAGCATTCGGTGACGGTCGAGGGACTCTCGGCCGGCACCTACTACTACGACATCGTGATGTCGGGCGTCGCGTTCAATCTTAATGGCAACCATCACGTGGTTACGCTGCCGTAGTGCGACGGCGGCAAAGGAGAGTGATGATGAAGACGGTATGGAAATGGATGGCAATTCTGACCCTGTTGCTCCTGCCCGCGGCCATGGCGATGGCCAGCGAGCCATGGTGCATGGGGGTGCCCGGGGTCTGCGTCACCAACGTCACCAGCACGGCGTTGACGATCTCCTGGACGACGCTGAGCCACAACGAGGTGGGCAGCGTGCACTGGGGCACGACGGCCGGCAATCTGGCGAACACCGCCTATGACGACCGCGGTTCGACGACCAGCGACGAAAGTCACCACGTGACGATCGGCAGCCTGGCGCCCAACACCACTTATTATTTTTCCGTCACCTCCGGCGGCACGGCCTACACCAACGGCGGTTCGCCCTGGAGCACCTATACCGGGCCCACCACCGGCGTGGTGATGCCGGAATTCATGGTGGTGGCCGTCTCGCTGGGTGACGCGGACACCGCGGCCGAAGGGACGATCGTTTACCTGCAATCGTACTCGGGGTCGGCCGAAAGCGCGTTCATCAGCCGGGTCGTCGATTCGAGCGGCATGGTCATGCTCGACCTGAACTCGTTGCGGACGGCCAATAACCAGGCCTTATTCACCTGGTTGGGAAACGACCTCTACGTCTACGCCGACGGACATTCCATGGGTTACCAGGTTTACGACGGCGATGTCCCGCCGGAAAGTCCGCCGCTCGGGCCGTACCTCGAAATGACGCTCAATGCTTGCGACGGGTGCTTCATCAACGGCGCCTGCTATGCCAACGGCGCCACCAATCCCTCCGGCGTCTGCGGCATGTGCGACATCACCAAGAGCATCACCTCCTGGTCGAACAGCCCCTCGTCGATCATTTGCCGCGCGGCCGCGAATGTCTGCGACGTGGCCGAATATTGCACCGGCTCCAGCCAGACCTGCCCGACCGATGCCTTTGCCTCCTCCTCGACGGTTTGCCTGGCGGCCGGCAGCGATCCTTGCGACGCCGCCGACACCTGCGCGGGAACCAGCGCGACCTGCGTCGCGAAGTATAAAAGTTCCAGCACCGTCTGCCGGTCAGCGACGAACGTGTGCGACGTGGCCGAATACTGCACCGGTTCAACGACGACTTGTCCGGCCGATGGTTTCGCTTCCTCGTCCACGGTTTGCCTGGCGGCGAGCGGCGACTGCGACCTGGCCGACTATTGCGCCGGGACCTCGGCGACGTGCGTGGCTTCCTATAAACCGTCCAGCACGGTCTGCCGGTCGGCGGTAAACGCCTGCGACGTCGCCGAGTACTGCACCGGCACGACAACGACTTGCCCGGCCAATAGCTTCGCTTCCTCGTCCACGGTCTGCCTGGCGGCGAACGGCGACTGCGACCTGGCCGACTATTGCGCCGGAACCTCGGCGACGTGCGTGGCTTCCTACAAACCGTCCAGCACGGTCTGCCGGTCGGCGGTGAACGTGTGCGACGTGGCTGAAAATTGCACCGGTTCGACGGCGACCTGTCCGGCCGACGCTTTCGCCTCCTCCTCGACCGTCTGTCTGGCGGCGAACGGCGACTGCGACCTGACCGACTATTGCGCCGGGACTTCGGCGTCCTGCGTGGCCTCGTACAAGCCGTCCAGTACGGTCTGCCGGGCATCGGCCGGCGATTGCGACGTGGCGGAGAACTGCACGGGCAGTTCCACGACGTGTCCGGCAAACGGCTTCCTTGGCAACGGGACGATCTGTCGCGCCGCGGCCGGCGATTGCGACGTGGCGGAGGCCTGTTCGGGTTCTTCGGCCGCTTGTCCGGCCAACCAGTTCAAAGCGCAAAATGAATCTTGTGAGGACGGCTCGTTCTGCACCGTGGACGACGTTTGCGACGGCGCCGGCAATTGCCAGACCGGCCCCGATCGCGATTGCGACGACGGCATCCCCTGCACGGTCGATTCGTGCGACGACAGCGGCGATCAGTGCGTCAACGACGAATACGTTTGCGAGGGGATCTTCCTGTCGCCCGATTGCCCGGGAACGATCACCGGACCGGGCGTGGAAATTCCGGTGGTCATTGACGAAGTCGACGGGGAAGACGAAATCGGCTTCAGCCTGGCGTTCGATTCCGATCAATTGACCTACGTCGATTACACCCTGGAAGGCGGCATTCTGGAGTCTTGGGAAGAGGACTTCGTCTGCGAATTGAATATCATGGCAAGTCAGATCGATTGCGCCGGAACCTCGGCGACCGGTCTGGATCCGGCCGAAATGGCGACCCTCGTCACCTTCACCTTCGATCCGATCGAAAGCAAGGGCGGCAAGCAAGCCGCCGTCAATCCCACCGCGTCGCTGACCATCACCAACGGGAAGTTCAGCCGGCCCGACCCGGGACCGCTGAGCGGAATCTGGGACGGATTGCTCGGTGGGCTGGAGAATGCCGAAAAAGCCGGCGCTTCCCTTGCCATGTTCGCGGTTCTGGATTTGGCGGGCGACTTCGCGCCGATGACCGGCGATAGCTGTGAATCCGACGTAGTGCTTGACGACGACGATGACGACAACGATGACAATGATGACAACGACAATGACAACGATGACAACGACGATAACGACGACAACGACGACAACGACGATACGGACGATGACGACGACAACGACGACAACGACGACAACGACGACAATGACGATAACGACACCTTCCTTCCGCCGCCGGGCGACGACGATACGGGCGCCGATGACGACACGAGATCCGGCGGATCGGGCGGCGGTTCGTCGGGTTGTGGCGCGTAATCACGACTGAAGTAAACGGCGGGCCGGAGAACTGGCGCCTCCGGCCCGCCCGATTTGTTTATCGGGACGGAAAGAAAACGGATCATGGCGGTAGCGTGGAATATCGGGATGAAGAAAGAAAAGTTTAAACAATCTGCGACAATTGTTTGTTCGGTGTGCAAGGGTCACGGCGTCTTGCGGGTGTCCACGGCGGAAGCCATCCCCTGGCAGGATCACCATCGGGGATTGGAAGAAGCGCTGCAACCGTTTGTCATTCGCAATTGTTGGGCTTGTGGAGGCGCCGGCCGACTCAACGTCACCGATGAGTACCGGAACAAACGGTTCGATTGACCTGCCGCGGGACTCCGACGGTTGGCCGGTCGGGGCGACCTTTCTTTTCTTCTTTTACCAAGATGAACGCGTGGTTATTCAGTCGGGCGGCCGCTCGTCGACGCCGATGTCGTATCCGGAGCCAAGCGGGCGGAGGTCGCGGTCCAGATCGTACCAAACCGGCCAGGCGGGAAAGGTCAACGTCGGATCGCCGCCGGTATCCAGGCAGGGGCTGCCGCTCAACAGATGATAGTCGCCGTTGTTCGGGTCGACAAAAAGCGGTTCGGCGTTGAGATTGTCGCTGGCCGAGAGACAGCCGGTCCAGCCGCACGCGTTCAGCGACGCCAGGTCGTCGGTGTAGGAGGTGCCGTCGTAAATCAGGTGCACGGTCGGCGTTCCCCAAAAATCGTTGTTCAACAGCGACGCCGAACCGCCGGCCAGAATTTTTACGGCGCAGGAAGAGGTCAGCCCCGTCCCGCCGTCCAGCACGTTGTTTGCCGCGGTGATCGCGGCTGCCGTCGTCACGGCGAAACTGTCGTGAGTGGCCGCGCCGCCCAGGAGAACGTTTTCGATCAGGGTTACCTGGCTTGCGGTCATCGGATAAACCGCGACCGTGACGATCGCGCCGTCGCCGCCGCTGATTCGATTGTCGGCCAGCAACACCCGGGCGTCGTTGCGCGCCGTGAGGCCGTAGGAATTATTGACGCCCTGGCCGCCGTCGAGGCGATTATTGAAAAGATAGGCGGTCGCGCCGTCGCGGACCTCGACGCCATAGGACTTCTGCGGCCCGACGCCGCCCTCGATATTGTTGTCGGCCAATAGCGCGGTCGCCGCCTCCTCGATGTAGGCGCCGTACGAATACAATGAGCCTTCGCCGCCGGTGAGAGTAAGCCCTTGAATCGCCGCGGTGCTGCCGGCGCTGACGCTCAACACCCGAGACTCGTCCGTGGGAGCAACGATGGTCGGATTCGCTACGATGTCTCGGGTCCAGTTCGTCGATTCGAAACCCCCGAAAAGCGAAACCGTCGTGTTCACGGCCTCGTCGTAGGTGCCGGCGGCGATAAAGACCACTTTGCCGGCTCCGGCCGCGGCGTCGATCCCGGCCGCGATCGTTTTTTTAGGCGCGATCATCGTGCCGGGATAGAAATCGTCGCCGCGCGGCGCAACGAAGATGCCGGTCGATTCGCTGATCGCCAGATCGAGGTCGTCGCAATCCTGATCGAGCCCGTCGGCGGGCAGTTCCAGGCCGTTCGGATTGGTCAGGGTATCTGAATCGTCGCAGTCGGTGTTGTCGAGGACCCACCCGGAAGGGCAGGCGTCCCCGGTGAAAACCTGACTTTCATCCGGATTGCCGTACGCATCCCCATCGAGATCCTGATAACAGGTGATGTAAACCGGCGTGGTGTCGTCGTTGTCGTTATCGTCGTTGTCATCGTTGTCGTTGTCGTCGTTATCATCGTTATCGTCATTGTCGTCGTTATCGTCGTTGTCATCGTCGTCGTCATCGTCCAATTGCCCGTCCGGCAGGCAAAGGGAAACCTTCGCGCAATTGCCCGTTTCGAGAATGCAGGTTCGGTCGGCGGGTTGAAGCTCGAAGGTGCAGTAGCGAAGGCAATCGTCCAAGTCCGACGCGGAAATCTGGTCGCTCAGGTAGCAATCGCCGATGATTTGGCAGGCTTCATCACAGGCCGTTTCGGTTTGAGACGAGTCGTCGTCGTCATCGGAACTACAGGCGATGAAAACATTCACCGCCAAGACCCCGGCGAATATCCAAAAGAGGAAAAAAAGCGAGGAAAATGATTTCATTGGATTTCCTGCTATTTCTATTTCTGGGATGGATGTGGAAAATTATTCTTGTCAATCACGTTGGTTAAAGATGCATTATTATCATATCCTAGTCAACAAAATTCGTCTTTAATAATAAAGAAATGTGAGTGTTGCCGTCGATTATTGGTGTTCGATCTGAAAATTTTAAAATATTTTTATGGCTTTTCGAATTATCAGAAAATTTCACGTTCGGCGGTTACCTGGACCGCCAGTTGCAGCCGGTCGCTTTGGACTTTCAGCGGGTCGCGACTGACGATGACGAGCGTATAGAAGGCATCGCCGCCGTCGAGCACATTTTTCAGGCGCTCGGTGATGATTTTCGCGCCGTCGGCCACCAGCAGATCCTCACCGTAAAGCTGCTGGTTCGGCATGATCGTCCCTTGGGCCACCAGATCGGTTTCCGGATTTGGCACGGTCTGGCTCGACAGGTACAGGCGAACCTCGGCGAGATTTGCGCCATCGTTGGCAATCGTGCCGGTCAGGCGCACCTCGTCGATCGACTTGATGTTTTTACGATATTGGCCGACTTCGGCGGGATCGAACATTTCCTCGGTGTGGCGGTACGCGGGCATCGAGGAGAAAAAGATCCAGTCCACGGCAACGCCTTCCTGGTCGCCGCCGGTCACTTGGATGATCGGGGTCAATTGGAAGTTCGCGCCCAGCGTGGCGAAAAGCTCGCGCAGTCGCGCGTCGATTTCCTCGGGCGTCTGGTCCAACTCATCGGCCCCGGTCAATTCGCGCGTTTCGCCCGCCGCCAGGGTGATTGAGCCGACTTCCCGGGGCGCCAGGTCCGGGTCTGATTCGCTGATCGCGAAAATGGTCAGTTGGGCGGCGAGGGCGCTCTTGTTGCGCAAATGCCCTTCGACGAAGAATTGCACATCGGCTTCGCCGCTCTGGTCGATGTCGATCCGGTCGGCGAGCGTTTCCAGGGATACCAGTCCGGTCGGGATCGCCTGGCCGCCACTGACGCGCACGGCTTCCACGATCAGTGCATGCTGGACGTTCCGTTCGCTGATGCCGTCGTGAAAAACACGATTGAGCGTCACGGATTTTTCCACCGTGCCGTCAAGCAGATCGGCCACTTCGCCGCAACCGGTGAGCGCCAGCACGGCAACCAGCATGATTAAAGCGAAAAAGCATTTCATCGAACATCCTCCCGCGACCGTTCGCGATTTCGAAAGGCGGGGAGGAGAAAGATGAAACGCTTTCTGAAGAACCCCAACTACTTTCGGCGGCCGGGCTGTCTTGAATCCTGGAATCGAGACCCCTAGCTTTGCGTCCTCATCTCGCGATGAGTTTGCCCTTTCGAGTAGCGACGGTTTGCTTTCAAAAGATCGTTTGTCATTTCTGACTTTACAATTATCTTATCGGCGTTTACGGGCATTGGCTTGAGAAAGAAAAGCAAGAATGGGATGGAATGGAGATGGAGAGGGAAAGTAATCTCTGAATGAATGGTCTATTTGTTAATAATAGCCAATATATTGATTAGTTTGGAGTGATATGTAAAGTAATATATTAGAATTCAAATGTAACATATTGATATATATGCACATAATGTTTATTTACGTCACGTTATCGCTCAACGGGAGGGAACATTTTATTATTAAAAAGCATTTATAGGTTGACGAGATGATGGGTTTGCATTCAATTAGGTGCGGGACGGGGCGGACTCGGAGCGATACAACTTGAAGAATATTCACGCGGAGGTCGCCTTGGCTTGGCATGCCCGGATTTTATTCGTTCTCTTGTCCGTCTTCCTCGTTTTCTCGTTTCTCGTCGCGTGCGCCGAAAACGATTCCTCGGATGACGATGACCAGCAGGCGTCGGATGACGACAACGATGCCGCCGCCGACGACGACAACCAATCCGATGACGATTCCGGATCCGGCGACCGCCTGCAGGCCGGCGCGGCTTCCGGTTACCTGCAAGTGCCGATCGGTATTTCGCTCGGCGGCTTCGCGGCGCGCGTCGGGTTTCAATCGCCTTACAATCAACTGATGGGCGGCTCGATCGGCTATTACGACCGGCCCAGCGTGAAGGCGGTTTCGCTGCAAAGCGGCGACCGGCGCCTGGTGATCGCCAAGGTGGCGATGATGGGCGTGACCGAAAGCTTGCGCACCCAGGTTGTCAATCAGGTGAAAGCGACGACCGGCGTCGACCTCGACCGTACGTTGATTCTCACCGCCACCCATACGCATTCCGGCCCGGCGCGGTTTTTCTTCGTGCCGGATATTTTCGGCCTCGTCGGCGTGGATGCCTACAACCAGGAAATGGTCGATCGGATCGCGGGTTCGATCGCCGCGATCATCGAGCAGGCGATCGCCGCGCAAAAACCGGCGCGGATCGGTTTCGGCTATCGCGAACCGTTCGACCCGCAGTCCCTCGTGACGCGCGACCGCCGCTGCGCCAACGGTCCCGGCGATTTCCGCGAGGATCGGCTCTGGGTCGGCCGAATCGAGGATGAGGAAGGCGAACCCATGGCGATGCTCATCGGCATGGCCATGCACGGCGTGGTTTACGGCTACGGCAGTTTCTACCTGACCGGCGATGCCCCCGAGGGCGTCGAGCGAGCTGTGGAAAAGCTCTACGACCACCCGGTGACGGCCATTTACCTCCAAGGCTCATCGGGCGACGTGGTGTCGCAGATGGGGAGCCCGCTCGGGCATCGCCGCGCGCAGATCGTCGAATGGATCGGCGCCGAGGTTGCCGAAGTGGTCGACCAGGTGCAGCGCGAGATCGTCACCGACGACCAGCCCGAGTTGAAGGTCATTACCCAGCGCTATCGCTATGATCGGCAGGAACTGGGTTACCTGCCCGGCGAATTCGGTTTTTACAATCGCGACGGCGAATTCGTCGAGTACCAGCGGGGCGCGATGGAATGCGCCACGCTGCCCATGGATCAGCATGGCAGCATCAATGATTGTGATACGCCCGAAACGAAAATGGTCGACGGTTATCTGGGCTGCCTGTTGAATCTCGATTGGTCGATCGCGGACGATGCGGTCAATTATTTGCAGCAATCCCCGATCACCGTCGCCCAGATCGGCGATCAACTGTTCTTTACCGCCCCGGGAGAAATCACCTCCCATCTGGCGGTCGATATCCGCACCAGCCTGGCCGCCCAACTCGGCATCCCGTACGAAAACATCAACACCCTGGGCTATTCGCAGAACTACATTTTCTACATTCTGCAGGATTGGGATTGGTGGCAGGGCGGCGGCGAAATGCAGGGGACGTTGTTCGGCTGGCGCTTCGGACCCTGGCTGCAAAAAACGGTCGGCAACCTGGCCGGCCGGCTGGCCGCCGACGATCTGGTCGTCCAGGGCGATCCGCAACCTTCGCTGTATCATGAAGCCCTGGCGCCCGTGGCGCCCGAGGCTTCCGAACGGCTGGGCGAAATCAACGTTCAGCCCGAGGCCGATCAATATCGCTTCAATACCGTGCGCTTCTCGTGGTATGGCGGCCATCCGGGTGTCGATTTTCTGACCGTGACGTTGCAACAGCAGATCGACGGCCAATGGCGCGACGTGCGCCGGGCGAACGGCACGGTTTACGACGACAAGGGCTGGGAAATGGCGGTGCGTCTGTTCCCGGCGCCCAGTTACAAAGAAGAGAAGCATCGCGATTCGCGCGAGTTCCAATATTTGGTCGAATGGGAAACGATGTGGGACGATCCGACCGGGCCGCTGCGCTTCAAGGTCGACGGCCGGGCGAAGGGCGCCGGCGGCATCAAAGCCTATCAATTGTTCTCCTCGGCGTTCATGATGCATCCCACCTATACCGTCGAGTTGACCGATCTGTCGGCGACGGTCGTCGACTCGGATCTCGTGATCAGCTTGGAAGCGGCTTATCCGCACGACCCGATCGGGACGCGGCGCATTCGCTCGGTGCTGGCGGGCGGCTCGCATCCGGCGATCGTCAGCGGCGGCGAGGCGACCGCGCTGGTTTCCGTCAACGGCGCGGCTGAGGTGCCGGTCGTCCTGACCTATAATCGGCAACAGCACCGCCTGGTGGGGATGCTCGCCGGCGTCGCCGCGCGGGCGACGGTCACGGTGCGCGTGACCGCGGGCGCGTTCGACGACGGGTACGGCAACCTCAACGCCGAGGAATTGGGACCGGTGGCGGCCAGCCGATAAAGAACATTTGATCTTCAAATGCGTTTGTTCGATACTTCAGCCGGACAATGAGGCCAGGTTGTCACCCGAAAGGCCGTGGCCGAGTGGCGCGGCCTTCTCGAAGGCTGGAATGAACCTTTCCACGAACCGGAACGCCGAGCCGGCACCGATCAATCGTTGGGGCATTGGTCCCAAGTGGGTGCTGTGCTGCGCCCTCGGCGCGGTCCCGCTGTTCATTATCAACGCGGTATGGCCCGGCGTTTTAGAGATTCATCTGGTGCCGCGGCCGGCGCTTTTGATCGTGGGATGCGTTCTCCTCTTGGTCGGCGTCCCGTTCCTCGTGATGGCGCTTTGGGTTCTCCATCGTGGTTTCGGTCACGACAAGTTGTTTACAAGCGGCGTCTATGGATTGTGCCGGCACCCCATCTACGCGAGTTGGATCGTCTTCCTCGTTCCCGGCGTTCTGCTGCTCGTCGGCTCCTGGATTTTTCTGCTGCTGCCGCCGCTGATGTACGCGAGCCTGCGATTCCTCGTTCGGGAAGAAGAAGCGTGGTTGGAGGCGACGTTCCAGGACGAGTACCGCGCGTACCGCCGGCGGGTGCCGGCGGTGTTCCCTGTGCCGCGCTTTTGGCGGCGCGACTGAGGTCGCCGGAGAAGGCGAACCGCCGCGCCGGCCGATAAAAAAATGCCGCGGATTTTCGTCCGCGGCATTTTTCGTTGCGGGAGGCGGATCAGCGGCCGACGATGACGAAATCGATGCGCGTGTTGCGCGCCCGGTTTTCCGGGGTGTCGTTCGGCGCGATCGGCACCTGATCGCCCAGGCCGATGGCGGTCAGGCGGACGGCGGCGATGCCTTTGCGGATCAGGTAATTGCGCACTTCCTGGGCGCGGGCCTCGCTCAACGTCGCGGCATTGGCCTGGCCGGCGGCGATGTGCCCTTCGATCTGGACGTTCACCTTCGGAAATTCGTTGAGGATATTGATCACGTCGCCGAGCAAGGCGCGGTCGGCTTTGGAGAGGGCCGAACTGCTCTCGCCGCCGAAGGTCAGGGGCGTCGGCAGGACGATCTGGTTTTCGAACATCACGACGCCGCTCGCCTTGCGCGCCAGCACGACTTCCGGGCAGCCGTCGTCGTCCATGAAACCGTTTTTCGTTTCCGGTTCGAGTGGGCAGGCATCTTTATTGTCGGCGAGGCCGTCGTGATCGGTATCGGCGTCCAGCGGGTTGGTGCGCAGTTCGTTCACTTCCTGCCCGTCGGTGAGACCGTCGCCGTCGGTATCCGGATTGCTCGGGTTGGTGCTGTAAACGCGCACTTCCTGCCCGTCGGAAAGCCCGTCGCCGTCGGTGTCGGCTTTGAGCGGATCGGTGTGGTATTTGTTGACCTCTTCACCGTCGGTGAGGCCGTCGCCGTCGGTGTCCGGGTTGGCGGGATCGGTCTTCGATTCTTTTTGTTCGTAGACGTTCGTCAACCCGTCGCGATCGTTATCGGCGTCGGGCGATTCGACCGGCGCCACGTAAGCCGCCTTTTTGGCCGGGAGATTGCCGTAAACCAGGGCGGGGTAGGTGTAGGAAATGCCGGCCATGCCGCGATACAACGGGCTGCCGATGCCGTCGGTAAAGCCCGCGCCGCCCGCGACCAGGAACTGCAAACCCATTTGGGTATAGAAACGGATGCCGATCAGCCCTTCGAGCGGCGTGGCGGGATCGATTTCATCGATGCCGTAATCGAGCGTCCGGCCGACCACCTCGCCGGTCAGGCCGACCCATTTGGCGAGAATGACGTCGGCTCCGGCGCCGCCGAACAATTGACCTTGCGGTTCCAGGCCGCTCGGATCGCCGAGGTATTTATAGCCGGCGTTCAGCGCCAGATTGACGCGCCCGAATTGCTTGTCGAGCAGCAACGCGCCGCTCATGGTCATGGCGTCATTGCCCGCGTAAAGATCGGCGTCGCCGGTCGGGAGGCTCGCCATGACGTTCAGGCCCAAGCCTACCCAACCCGGTTTGTTGGGCAGAATATTGAATTTCGCGCCGAGCCGCGCATCGCCCAGCGAACCGCCGGCGGTCTGCGAGGTTTCCGACAGGCCGGGCACGTTGATTTGATCCAGATCCTTGCCGGATACCTGCACGTAGGAGGCCGCCGCCATCAGGTCGACGCGTTTGAACAACCCGACGACGCCATAGAAATGACCGGCGATCAGCGTATCCACGGCGTCGAATTCGTCGCCGCTACGTTTCATTTCGAAGCGAACCGGGCCGGCCAGGTAATTGCCGACCATGCCCAAGGTGAACTGCGTATGGTCGAGAGTGGTCGTGGTGTACAAGCCGAGGAGATTGTGCGAACCGATCGCCGGCGGTTGGTTTTGCGCGTCGATGGCCCAGGCGAAAGAGGCGACGCCGACTAGAAACACCAAGGCAAGAACGGCCGACCGTTTCATCCTTTCAACTCCTTTTGCGAGCGCCCGAGCGGAGCGCGAAGACGAACGCCGCCACCGCCAACAACGAGGCAAAGCCCAGGTAATCCGGCGTCCCGCCCGTCATGCCGCATTCGCCGCAGAGATCCTCGTCCGTATCGTGGTCGCGGTCCGGGCAGCAATCCGCCAGTTCGAGCAGGGATTGCGTCGCGGCCATCCCGCCGAACGGATCGACGACCGTCAGGGTGATCAGGTTGGGGCCGCCGACGATGTAATGGTGGGAGATGGTCTGGCCGGTGCCCAGGCGACCGTCGCCGAAATCCCAGAAATACAGCAATTCGCCGCCTTCCGGATCGACGGAATCCGCGGCGTCGAAGGTGTAGGTGAATTCCTCGTTCGTCGGTGCCATGGTGAAGGAAACGATCGGCTGCTGGTTCGTCGGGTGCGGCCGCGAGGTGAGCATGGTCTTGGCTTCCTGACCCGGCGCGGGCGGGAAGTCGGCCGGTTTGGCTCCCGTGCCTTTCGCGGTGGCGCGGGCGTAAACCACCAACTCGCCGTTCTGGCCCAGGCCCAGATCGGTGAAGCTGAGCGGCAGTTGCGTCCGTTCGTCGAGGATCTGGTAACCGTTGGCGATGCCGGCCAGGTAGAACTCGACCGCGACTCCCAGATCGTCGGGCAGGGCGTTGGTGATGACGACCTGGGCGTGCGTGTAACGGCCGTCGTTGTTGAAATCCTCGAGCCAAAAATTGCCCGCCGGAATGCTTTGCACGTTCGCTGCGGCATTGAATTCCAGTGAAACAATGTTGCCGTTTTCCACCTGGACCCAACGATAGCCGTTGTATTCCAGATCGCCGCCGGTGCCGCGCGCGTTGCCGGCGCAGGCGGTGGTTTGCACGACGGTGAAGGGCTGCAGGGCCGAAAGACCGCCGACCGCGTCGCCGAAACGATCGGTCAGCGGATCGCCGGCTTGGAATTCCCAGATGCCGTCGAAATGATTGTGGCCGATGAACAGGTGCGTCACGCCGTGCGTCAAGGCCAGCGCCAGCAACCGGGTGCCGGTGTTGTCGGCGGGCGTTTCGTTGTGAATATCGTCGGTGGGATCGGAATCCCACTCGCTGGATTCGTAGTTCCAGTACTCCTCGCCGTCGCCGGCAATCGGGCTGGTCGGGTAGGGCTGGTCGGCGGTGTACGGGCCGCGCGGATCGTGGTGCATGAACAGCAGGCTGGTCTGCCCGCGGCTTTGGGCGTCGGCCAGATCCGCTTCGACCCAGGCGAGTTGTTTTTCGCTGAGGAAGCCGCCCCAGTTGTCGACCGGGGTGGCGACGACCAACTGGCCGGCGTGCCGGCGGGCGGGGTCGCCGTCATAGCTGTTGAGCACGACGAAATGCACCGAACCGACGTCGAAACTGTAATAGTTCGGCCCGTAAAAACGATTGAAAAACTCCAGGCCGTCCTGCCGGACATCGGGGCCGTTGAAGCGCGCGTAGCCGTCGTGATTGCCGTTGGTCAGAAACAGCGGCACCTGGGTGTCCTGGATGATGCGGTAGGACTCGTCGTTTTCCGCGACCAGAGCGGCATTGTAGACCATGTCGCCGGTGAACACCGCGAAGGCCGGCTGTAAAAGCGGCAACTCGTTTTTAATCTCGTTGGTGAAGATGGCATAGCCGCGCTCGCCGAGTCCGGAGCCCGGATAATCATGGGCGTTCCATTCGTTGTCATCGCCTATGGTGCGGATATCGGTAGGCTGGGCGTCGGTGAAATGCACGAAGGAAAAAGAGTCGCCGATTTCATCCTGAATCCGCACGGCGGCCGGTTGGAAATCCCAGAACAGGTCGGTCGAAACAACGATGGTGTAGAGATCCCGCGGCGCCGTTGCGGGGATACGGCAGGAAATGTGGTACGTGCTGGTGGCGTCGTCGAAGGCAATGGCCTCCAACGCCAGTTCGTAGCTTTGCACCACCCGGTCCCCGATGCGGGCGAACGAATCGTCGGGATTTTTAAAGCCGGTGCTGATCTGCAATTGCCATTCGTCGGGGTCGAGATAAGCTTCGTTTTCCGCGAAGTAGACGATCACCGTCAATTCGCTTTCCGGTTCGACCAGCGCGGGCAGACCGATTACCGGGTAAACGATGTTGCTGATCCGGCGGGGAATCGTGTCGGTGCTGGCCGCCGATTGGGTGGCGTAATTCAACCCCGGGCCGAAATCGGACCCATAAGGCCAACCCATCAGGCTTGTCATCCCGTCGGCGAACGCCGCCGAGCCACTAATAAGAATCATCACAGTCAACCAGATGGCCATGGATATACGAGATGGTGGCATCGATACTCCCGCCGCGCCTTTAATGGATAATTAACAATCGAAGCACTATAGGTAGGTTTGGCCTGAAGTGTCAAGGCAAGCGCGAAGCAAAAGGGCGGTAACTGTCAAGTGATTCTCCTTGGTTGGCCGGTCCAGGCCAGGGGTTTTCGGCGCCGATCGCTGGCGAAAACTGGCGCCGTTCGCGGGAATGATTATATTCCGGTCAGAAATCGACGAGGAGTGCAAACAGATGAACAAGATTTTTTTGGTTGCCTTGGCCGCGTTGCTCGGTCTGACGGCGGCCACTATTGCCATGGCGGCGGAACAATCGGTCTACTTGGGCGATAAGGCCCCGACGGCGTTCGATTCGCCGCAAGCGGTTGGCACGAAGGCGACTTGTCCGGTGACCGGCGACACGTTCACGATTTCGGCGCAAAGCGCGCATTCGGAATACCAGGGCAAGCACTATTACTTTTGCTGCCCCGCCTGCAAACCGCAGTTCGACGCCGATCCGGCGAAATACGTGAAGCCGGCAAAATAAACCGGTTATTGCGGTGGAATATCACCGAACGCACCGCGGGCAGCTAAAGCCTCGATTTCCGGTTCGTCCATTCCGGCTTCGCGCAAAACCATCAAGGTGTGTTCGCCCAGTGCCGGCGAGGGCGTGGTCGAATCGTCGACCGGCGGAGTGAAGCGAATCGGCTGATTCAACTGGGTGTAGGATCCCTGCACCGGATCGTCGATCCGGCGAAAACCCCGCCGGGCGGCGAATTGCGGATGCGCGGCCGCCTCGGCCAGCGTCAGCACCGGCTCGCAACAGCAATCGGCGTTTTCCAGCGCGGCCACCCACTCGGCCTGATCTTTCGACGCGAACAAAGCCACCAATTCGTCGAATACCGGATTGCCGGGTTTGGCGCGCGTGTACGCCTCGTCGCAGAGGTGCGGCTTTTCCACGGCCCGGCAAAAGGCCACCCAGAACTTCGGTTCCAACGCCGCCAGCGACATGAACCGTCCGTCGCGGGTGCGGTAAATGCGGTAGCAGACGAATTTCCCGTTGACGATCATCCGGGCCGGGCCGGGCAGGCGATTGTGGCCGATGTATTCGGCGAAGGGCAGGGCAAGCAAGGCCAGCGACGTGTCGGCCATCGCCAGATCCACCTGACAACCTTGCCCCGTATGCTCGCGGCGATAAACCGCCGACAGAATGGCGATCGCCAGATACAGCGCGCCGGAAAGATCGGCGACCTGCATACCCGAAACCACCGGCGTGCCGTCGTCCGCCCCGGTCAAACCGGCGGCGCCCGCCAGCGATAGATAATTCAAATCGTGGCCGGCGCGATCGCGATACGGACCGTTCTGCCCGTAGCCCGTCAGCGAAGCGTAGATCAATCGCGGTTGGACCGTTTTCAGTTGCTCGTAGTCGATCCCGAGGCGCGTCATGACGCCGGGCCGAAAACTCTCGACGAGAATGTCGTATTGAGCCAGCAACCGCCGCAGCACCTCGCGGCCCGCTTCGTTTTTCAGATCCAGGGCGATCGAGCGCTTGCCCGTGTTGTTGGCGAGGAAGTGGGCGCTGACCGTGCCGATCCGGGGCGGCGGATGGCGCAGGTAATCGCCGCCGGCCGGGTCCTCGACCTTGATGACCTCGGCGCCCAGATCCGCGAGTAGACGCGTGGCGAAGGGCCCCGGCAGCAGGCGGGTCAGTTCGAGCACCTTCAAGCCGGCCAACGGTTTGGGCGACGCGTTTTGGCTCATGAATCACCTCCGGGAGCGGCCGGGGCGGCGACGGCCGGCTGCTTTTTTCGCGGTCCGAACACATTGCGGATCACCAGACGGACCGCCGGAAACAGCATGCCGACGCCGACGATCAACGGAAACGACAACAGGTAGCTCAACGCCGGACGCCGGTAATAGAGCACGCCCGAAAGGAACGTGAAGATGACGGTCAGCAGGCCCCAGAAACGCAAGTAGCCGGGCTGGGTGATCGTCCGGTCGCGCCGGGCCGCGAAATAGCGGGTCAGCCGGTAGGTGATGTAGACGGTCGCGATCTGCAGCACGGGGAAGATCATCCAGGTGTCGCGGCCGGTCGCCTGGCCGATCAGCTTCAGCGGGTCGCCGAGGCCGTCGGCGGTGAACCATTGCAGGATGAAAATCAGAAACGATTCGCGGCCGATGAACTCGATGGCCTGGTTGAGCGGCCGGACGCTTCTGTACCAATGGCGCGCCGCGAGGATGGACAATCCGGCGACGCCCGACGACCAGAAGAGAAAGTCGATCTTGGCGCGGAAGAAGAAATCCACCCGCGTCCGCGGCACGTACCAGGGCGCATAGAAGGAAGCGGCGAGGAAGGCGACGAACAGCGCGATCAGCCACTTTTCGCTTTTCGTCCCGGCCAGGCGCATCACCACCGCGCCGATCAGAAACCACCCGACCCACGGCAGCAACGAAAAATGCACGAAGAGAAAACGCTCCCATAACGGCCAGGTCAACGTATCGTTGATGATCCGGTCGACCATCGGCTGCGCCAGGTAACCGTAATACTTATAACCGTAATCGATCGAAACACCGAACAGCAGAATGGAAATCACCAGCAGCGCCCAACTCGGCCAGCGGCGGCGCAGGACGATGTAGGAAACGGCGGTGCAGGCGGCGACGCCCTGAAAGAGTTCCATTTCGCCGAGTGTGCGGCGGTTGATCGAATAGGCGACGCCCAGCACGAACAGGGCTACAGCGGTCAGCAGGTAGACGGCCGAGGTTCGCCGCCAATCCTTTTTCAGGAGGTCGCGTTCGGCGGCCCGCGCCACGTTCATGCCCGAGGCCATGAAAAACCACGCGTAGAACTGGTGGATGACGGTGAATTGCACCGTCCAGAGCCGGTGCGTCGGCGGCAGGCCGACCATAACCACCGCGTGCAGAATCAACATAAAAATACAGGCGATGCCCTTGATCCAGTCCAGATCGTGGTCGCGGCTCATGTCCGGTTTGGCTTTGTCGGCAACGGTCGTCAAACTTGCCTCCGGGAAAATCCCTGGGTTAAGCCGGCTTCGGCCAGGCGCCTTTTCGTGGCCGCCGGAGAAACGAAATGCTAGGCGAGGGCGCCGGCGGCGTCAACGTCCGCGTTGCGGTCGCCGCCTTGTCTGGCCGAAACGATATCGGTACATTGAAACCGCGACGGAAAGGAAAAGCGAGTGATTCATCCCCATGAATTGGCCGCGCGGGACGACCGGCTGACGCGCCGCTTACGCGCGCTCGGCGTGACGGCGGGGGCGACCGTCTACACGGCGACCGACCTGACCCGGCTGCCGATGCCCGACCTGGAGCGGCAAATCTTGCGCCGGCTGTCCCCGCGCGAACGACAGGATCTCTGGCTCGATTGGGTTTACGAATCGATCCGCGCGGCGGTCGGCCCGGCCGGCACACTGGTCGTGCCGACATTTTTCTACGATTACGCGCGATACAACCGGCCGTTCGTTTATGAGGAATCGCCGAGCCAGGTCTGTAATTTCAGCGAACACATCCGCCGCAAACCCGGCGCCTGTCGCTCGCTGCACCCGCTTTTTTCGCTCACCGCGCTGGGCCCCGCCGCCGAGGCGATTTGCGGCGCCACGGGCCATAGCGCCTACGGCGAATGCTCGGCTTTCGCGCGGTTGGCGCCGCGGGGCGCGCTCTTCGCCTTTCTCGGGGCGACCCTGGGCGACGCGCTGACTTACGCGCATCACCTGGAACAGCTTTACGGCGTCAATCACGCGTTCAACAAGGTTTTCGAAGCGCCGGTCTATCGCGGCGGGCGGGAAATCCCCGGCCCGTGGTACGCCTTCGTTCGCTATCTCGGGATGAACATCGAAATCGATTTGCATCCGTTTGAAACCTACTTGCGCGACCGGGGGTTGCTGCGGATCGACGCGACCGAACGCGGTGAGATTCAGGTCATCGAAGCCGCGACGGTGCACCGCGAGGGCCTGGACTGTCTGGCGCGCGACGCCTGTTTTTTCCTGCAACGACCGGTTCGCGTTCATTTCAAGCAAGACAACCTGGTGATCCGTGATACCCAACCCGACGCCTTTCTGGTCGGTTTGCTCAGCGAGGACCCGAAAAGCCATGTTTCCGAATGATTTGTGGCAAACGATGTGCGAGATCGCGCCCCTGCGCCGGTATTTCGTCGCCCCCGATTACGATCAGGCGCTGACGCTGCTGCGCCGGCACCTCAATTTCCGGCTGCTGCAGTTCACCAACGAAAACCCGGTCAACCATTGGCGCATCCCGCCCGGTTGGATCCTGGACGAGGCCGCCATCTACCGCGACGGCAAGTGCCTGTACGACGCGTCCCGGCATCCCAACCAGGTGATCGCGTTGTCCCTGCCGTTTCAGGGCACGGTGACGCGCGAGGTCCTGCGCGAACATTTGCATTACGATCACCGCCACGACGATTGGATTCCGTTCCATTTTCGCCAGATGTATCGCCCGTGGGATCGCACCTGGGGATTCTGTGTGCCCAAGACCTTCTACGATTCCCTGGCGCCTGGCGAATATGAGGTCCGCATCCGCACCAAGGAATACGACGGAACGCTGAAGGTCGCCGAGGCGGTGTTGCCCGGCCGGCGCGAGGAAACGATCGTGTTCGTGGCGCACCTGGATCACCCCGCCGCCGCCAACGACGATCTGGCCGGGGTGATGGCCGGCGTCCGCCTGATGCAATTGCTGGCGGCAAAACCGCGCCGTTTCACCTACCGGCTGGTCGTCGTCCAGGAAATTCTCGGTTCCGAATACTACCTGAACCAACTGGCGCTGTCGGGCGACCGCGATCGCCTGCTCCTCGGCCTGTTTCTGGAGATGCTCGGCAGCCGGACGCCGCACTGCCTGCAGCGGTCCTTCCAGGGCGACACGGCGATGGATTGGGCGATGGAGGCCGCCTTGCGCGAGGCGGGTGAGGAATTCCGGGCGGTGCCGTTTCGCGAATCGGTGGGCAACGACGAGGCCAACTGGGAAGCGCACGGCGTTCCCATGCCGCAGTTGTCGCGCTATCCGTATCCCGAATACCACTCCGACCGCGACGACATGAGCATCATCGATCCGGACCGCATCGAGGCGTCGGCGCAGATCGCGTTGCGGGCGATGGAAAAGCTCGAAGAGCTGTTCTGGGTGCGCAAACTTTTTCGGGGCAGCTATTGCGCCAGCCACCCGGAGTACAACCTGTACATCGATCCGGGGCAGGCGGCGTTTGCGGACGTTCCCAAGGAGGAGATCATCCGTTTGCGGCGGCTGATGGACCTGATTCCGATCGTCATGAACCAATGGCAAGCCGGCGAATTGCTGGCGCGGAAGCTGGGACTGTCGGCAACCCTCGTCATCGATTACCTGCGGCAGTGGGTGGACAAGGGATTGTTGGAAATTCTGTAGGCCCGACCGCCGGGCGGTTCATCATTCCTTTTCCAACAGCTCGAACAAACCGTACACCGGGCTGAACACCCAGGCGATTTTCCGCCCGCCGAACGCCGTCGCCGGCACCGGCGCGACCAGCGGATGAAAACCGTTGCGCCGGCCGGCGGCCAGCGCCGTGGGCAGGTTCTCCACCTCGTAGCACAGGTGCAACAACCGGGCGTCCTTGCGCAGGCTCGCCAGCACCGGCGAATCCTCGCCGACCGGTTCGAGCAACTCGATCGTCATTCCGTTGGCGCGAATGAAGGCGATCCGCACTTTTTGTTCGGGATCATAGACCGGATCGAGGTCGGGATGCGCCGCCGCGATGGACGTCACGGCCAGACCGAGGTGATGGAACGCGGCGGTTTCGCCGAAAAAGTCGACGGTTTTCATGCGACCGGATCCTTGACGATCAATTCGATGCCCGGCGGCAGCGGATATTCACCGGCCAGCGGGAAGACGAAAACGGCGTCGGTTTCGGCGGCGAATCCCGAACGTTGCCGGAAAAATTCGAGGCACGGTTTGTTCTTCGCGGTTTCCCGATACTCGGCGACGAGCCGTTGCCGGCCGATTTTCCGGCCGTAATCGGCGAGCACGTGCAGCATGACTTCCTCGATTTTTCGGCCCATCACCCGGCAACTCAGGATGAAATCGACGATCCGGCCGGTATCGCCCTCGATCGCCAGGGAGGCGATGCCGGTCAATCCGGAGTCGCCGAATTTGTCCCGCACGCGGAAGGTAAACAACCGATGAGCCGGCTGGGCGGCCCACGCGGCCAGCTCCCCTTCGGACAGCCGCCGGGTGGAAAGGTTCATTTGATTGGTCTTGTTGAAAAGCTGCACCGTGCGCGTCAGATCGGCGTCGCCGAGCGGTTCGGCGATCACCTGAATTCCCAGCGTCCGCAGCCAGTCGTCCAACGAGCCGATTTCTTCCTGCACCTGCCGCCGCTGGCGTTCGGCGAGGTACATCCGGGCGCGGTCGCGATCCTCGTCGCTGATCGCCGGTGAATCGAAGCAACGCAGACTTTGCAGGGCGCTCTGATAAAAAAGCTTGTCGGCCGGCCATTCCGGCACCAGCACTTCCGGCAGCGCCTCGCGGACCCGCGCGCGCTCGACGGGGTTGTCGTCGATGAAAACGATCGACTGCCGGCCGAGGTTGAGTTCCGCCGCCAATTCGCCGATGTTTTGCGCCTTGTCGCGCCAGTTGATGCGCCAGCCCGCGAAATCGTCGAGGCGCAGAACCATTTCGGGATGGTTCCGGATCGCTTCGAGGGCGATCGCCTCCTCGTTTTTACTGACGATGCCCAGCAGGACGCCGCGGTTGGTGAGCGCCTTCAGGGCGCGTTGAAAATCGACAAAGGCCTCGCCGACCGGATCGTGTCCGCCCAACGCCAGGTTTTCCCAGCCGACGTCGCCGACGATGCCGCCCCAAAGGGTGTCGTCCAGATCGATGATCACCAATTTACGCGCCAGGCCGAGCAGGGCGTTCAATGCCGCCTTGAGATCCTGCGCGGCTTCCTTGAAAACCTCGGTGCCGAACTCGATCTTGCCCAGGTACCAATGCTTCGGGCTATAGGCCTTGGCGCCGACGGCTTGCAACCAGCGAGCCGCCGGCAGCAAGAAGATGTTTTTCCGCGCGGCCAGCCGCTCGCTCAGCCGGGCGTTCAGGCGATCCAACCAATAACGGGCGCCTTGCCGCGGTTCGTAATCGAGCAACCCGGTGCCGCGGTAGGAAGGGGGCAGCGTCCAGGTCGGGACAAAAACCCATTTGACCCGCGCGGCCAATCGTTCGATCAGGTCCGCGTAGGCGTCGAGTTCCGCCGACAAAGTGTCGCCGGGGACATGCTCATAATCCAGCAACCGGGCGACGGAAGGAATCGCTCCGGTCGGGCGGGTCCAGACCAAGGCAAAATCGGGCCGGTCGGCCCAGCCCGACCACTGATCGTCCAGGATGACCTGCGCCAACTGGCCGTACGGCGCCGCCATGACGGTCAGCCGGGGCGGGGCGGTGTCGTGAGAGAGCAGATCGGCCAGATTTTGCAGATTGAAGTCCGAAAGCAGAACGCCGCGGAGGTCGTCCCGGCTCATGGCGTCGGCTCGCCGAGTTGGCTTTTCAGATAATCGAGCAGCGACGATACTGTCGCAAAGGGATTGAAGCTGTTAATATTGAACTTCTTGTCTGAAAGGATCAGTTCCACTCCTAACAGATCCTCAATGGCGCCTTCCAAGGAGACGATGAAATTCAACAAGCCCAGCGAATCGAGCGGCCCGGAACGGCTGAAGAGCGACGCTTCCGCGGTTTTCGCAATCCGCTTTTCCGGCGGCCGCAATTCGTTGATATCATCGATGGCGCGGTAGACGGCATCCCGGATGGTTGCGGACATGGCGTTTTTAAGCCTCCGTTGCTTGCAGGAAAGTCGGCCTTGGAATCGACCTCGTTTTTATGATTGTATACCGATTCCGGCGTCATTTTGCAAAACGCCGTCGGGAAAGAAAGGCTGATGAGAAACGACCGCTTTCGCTTGTCGTCCGATCCGGAATATGGATTCATTCATCTGGACCCCTTGCCGACCCCCGAAGAACTTGCCCGATTTTACCGTGAATGTTATTACGAATTGGTAGCCGGCGGCGAACGCTTTCCGGAGGCCGCCCGTCGGCAGGCGGGAGGGGAGGCGATGGAATTGGAAAAGCGTTGGAATCGAGCCACACTGTTTGCCGACATTCGCGATCTTCTCGCCGGCCGGGTCGCCGGCAAGAGGGTTTTGGAGATCGGAAGTGGATTCGGCGATCTCTTGGCCTATTTACGAGAGAATGGTTTTGAATGCGTCGGGATCGAACCGGCGGCGGTCGCGCGGGCCGAGGCAATAAAGCAAGGATGTTCGGTTTTCTTTGGCACTTTCGAGGAATTTTTGGCGCAATCTCCGGTCCCCACCGGGTTCGACGCTTGTTTGCTGCTCAATGTGCTGGAGCACGTTCCGGACCCGCGGATGATCCTTCGACGCGTGCGGGAATTGTTGGCCGCGGGAGGCTCGATTCTCGTTTGGGTGCCCAACGATTTCAGCGAATTACAGGAAGCGGCCCGCCGGAAAATCGGCGGCGATCCCTGGTGGGTGGCAATTCCCGATCACATCAACTATTTTTCTTTTTCTTCGTTGGAAGCGCTGTTGGTCGGGGAGGGCTTTCGCGTTCGGCACCGCCAGGGCGATTTTCCTATGGAGATGTTTTTACTGATGGGCGAGGACTATGTCCATGACCGTTCGCGGGGCGCGGCTTGTCATCGCCGGCGAATCGAATTGGAAATGGCGCTGCCGACAGATTTGCGGCGGCGCTGGGGTCAAGCGCTGGCCGAGGCGGGAATCGGCCGCAACGCGTTGATCGTTGCCGAGAAAACAGCAGAATAAAAATTCGGGATCGGATTCATGACCGTGACAACCAGCCATTCTCCGGTAAACAACACCCGCCAGAGCTATATCGACATGCTCAAGGGATTGAGCTGTCAGATGCTGATTTACGGCCATACGATCACCATGCATTTCGGCGACGCGAATCGGGCGGAGCGAATCGCCTTTACCCTGATCAACCTGGCGCCCGGGCTTTTCTTTTTCGCATCCGGCATGAACGTCGTCAATTTTTACGACGCCCACGGCCAGCAAAAAAACTTTCGCGCGACGCCGTTTTACCTTTTATCGGCTTTGGCCTTGTTCGTTTTGAGCATTGCCTATTCGATCAACCGCGACAACCTCTACCTGATGCAGATTTTTCAGGGCGTCGCCATGACCACGGCCTTCACCTATGTTTTGGTACGCCTACGACTCCCGAAGTGGGCGCTGGCGGTCGTCGGTATCGCGCTATATGCCTTCTGGCTGAGCCGCTGGCAGATGATGAGCGGCGATCTGGCCCGGATGCGCGGTCTGGATCCCAGCATCATCTACGACATGCTGGATCCGTGGATCAAGTCCCTGCCACCGGCCATTCGCGTCTTGTATTTGCACTTTGCTTTTCTTCCCTGGGTCACTTTCGTGATCCTGGGCGCGGTTTGGATGCGCAGCCGCCAGCAGCGGCCGGACCGCTGGCCGCTCTGGATCATTCTGTCCGTGTTGTCGATCTTCTGCGGGTTCGTCACCCTGCGGATGCCGCGGTGGCGCCAGCCATTGTTGCTGGATAACGTCGCGGACATGCTGTATCGCAACGTCCCGTTTCACTTCCTCGTCTGGTTGGGATTGATCGGTTTGTTTATGCTGGCGGCCGAATTCCACTACGCCGGGGCCGGCTCGCTGCGCTCACGTCCGTTGCGTTGGCTGGGCGGTTACCTCGAACTGTGCGGCCGCGAATCGCTGACCTTCTTCGTCTGGCATTGGATCGTCCTGATTTTCGTGCACGCCCCATTTTATTATCTGCTGGTCGTCGGCGGCATCCGCTTCGCCGGCCTGGCCATCCACGCCACCTGGATCGGCACGATTCTGGTCAACATGCTGGTTTTTCCTTACGTGGTGCGCTTGGGGCAGCGCTGGCGGCGGCGGCGCTTCTTTACGGCGCAAGCGCTGATGGTTTGGTTTTTCGGCACGGTATTGGGGTATTTCGCTTTGCAGTTGCCGCGGGCGCAAACGTTCTCGCCTCTGGCGATCTGGTTTTCGTTCCCGGCTTGTCTGGCCTTCGCCTTTTTATATCCCCGGGTTCGCGAAAAGCTGCGCGGTCGATTTACGGACACGCCGGCGACCGGAGCGGCCGCTCAAGAAAACTGAAAATGCTTGCGCACCGGACGGCTGACGTCCCAGGTGCATTTCAAACCCCGGGGAAAAACGACCAGATCGCCCGGCCCGAATTCGACCGTTTCGCCTGCCGCCGTCGTCACCCGCACCTGCCCTTCGAGGATGTAGCAGGTCTCGGTTTCGTCATATTCCCAATCGAACCGGCTGATTTCGCATTCCCAGATGCCCCAGGATTCGACGTTCAAGCGGCGTAGGGTTTCCGGCGTGGGCTTTTCAACGGAAATCATCGACATGACGGTCCTCCGACTAGCGCGGCATTATTGCCGGCGAAAGGCCAGTTGTTCCAACAGCGAGCGCAGGACGCCGCCATCCTGCCAGTTTTTTACGGCTGCCAGGCGCGCTTCGATGTCGTTCATCCAGGCGAGTTGATGTTCGGCGACGATCGCCGGCAGGTTGGTTTCGCGGATGATCGTCAGCAGCCGGGACGAATCGAATTGCCGCGTGGTCAGGCAGGTGCGCAGGTAATCGCCTTGTTCCGGCGTTCCCAGGCGCAGAAGCTGTAAATAGGGGTAGGTGTGTTTCCCCTCGCGCAGGTCGCGGAAAGCGTCCTTGCCCGTCGCGGCCGGGTCCAGGCTGAAGTCGAGCATGTCGTCGGCGACCTGGAACAACCGTCCGATCAACAAACCGGCCTCGCGCAGATTCTGTCGTGCCGTCGCGTCCAGGCCGGCCAGAATCGCCGGCAGTTCCAGGCACAGCGCGAACAAACTGCCCGTCTTCCGCTCCACCACGAAGAAATAGCGCTCCAGGCTGGCGTCTTCCCCGTCGAGCGGCACCGAGTCGGCCAGTTGCCCCGAGGCGAGATTGACCACCTCGCGGCTGACGGCTCGGTACACCTCGAGATTGTCCTGCCGGCAAATGAGGTCCATCGCGCGCGTGAAGCAGATGTCGCCGATCATGATGGCTATCTGGGGGCCGTTTTCCACGTGCAGGCAGACCTCGCCGCGCCGGGTTTGCGCGCCGTCGATCACGTCGTCGTGAAACAGCGAGGCGTTATGGATCATCTCGATGGCGGCGCCGAGCACGGGCAGGCGATCCGGCGGTTGTCCCAGGGCGGTCGCCGCGTGATAGAGCAGGCGGGCGCGGACCTGTTTGCCGGCCAGCGGCAACTGCGGCGCGCGCACGGCCGGCGGATAGAGGTGCTGAATGTGGCCGGCTTCCGCCAGCCACTGGTTGACTTTTTTCAGGTAGAGTTCCAGTTCCTGATCCCATTGCATCATCTGGCACATCCCATCAGCAGACCCAGACTGCATAGCAGCCCGGCGGATAAATGCATCATCAGGGCGTCGGCTTGCGCGGCGCGGATCTTTTCCTCGTCGTCATAGTGGCGGATCGCCAGCGCGACGCTGCCGATGGAGAGCGGCAGGGCCAGCAGGACGACGACGAAGGAAAGTGGCGCCCAGCCGCGTTGAATCATCCAGAGCGACCACCCGAAGACGAACAGATTGAGCATGGCATAGCCCCAGCGCGCCCGGCGTTTGCCGAGCCGCACCACCAGATTTTTCTTGCCGGCCGCCCGGTCAGTCTCAAAGTCAGTGTATTGGTTGATCCACAACAGCAGCGTGATCAAGCCGGCGATCGGCAGGCTCAGCCAGAAAGCGCGCCAGGTGATTTCTCCCGTCAGCACCACGAACGTGCCCAACGCCGGGGCAGGGCCCAGAAAGAGGAAAATATCCAGTTCGCCCAGGCCGCGATACGCTAGGCGCAGGGGTGGCGCGGTGTAGAAATAACCACCGATGAAGCCGAGCACCGCGATGGCCAGCATGAGCGGACGGCCGCGATCCATCCGCAGAAAAAGGACCAGGCCGATCGCCGCCGCGACGAGGAAGCAGGACCAGAACCACCGGCGGACTTGATGTGGATCGACGCGGTCGCGGGTCAGGGCGTCACCGCCTCCGGAGTAGGGCCGATCGCCGGTTTCCGGACGGTCCGCGCCCGAGCGAAAATCGAAGTAGTCGTTCGAAAGGTTGACCCCCAGATGCGCGGCGGAAACCCCGAGCAGGCACAACGCGAACGACAGCCAATCGAAACGCCCGGTTTCGTAATAGGCCAAGGCGCCGCCGAAGGAGACGGGCACCAGGGTGCAAGTCAAAAACAGGACGCGCGATTGCCGAAGAAAATCGAGGACGATGTTTTGCTTTCCCATGGTTCGCGAAAATCCAGTAATGAATAAGAGAACGTTCGAATCAACTTAGCTGCTTTGCGTTCAATAATAAATCCCGCTTTTTCGGAAGCAAGAGAGCGGTCATCGCTCCGGCGCCGTCGCGCGCCATTGGCGTAAAACCTCGTAAACGATGATCCCGAAAGCGGTGGCGACGTTGATGCTGTTTTTGTAACCCAGCATCGGTATGCAAACGCGGTGGTCGCAAAGGGCAAGGATGTCCGGTGCGATGCCCGTGACCTCGTGGCCGAAAACCGCCGCCACCGGTTTCGGCCAACGGAATTCCGCGTGCGGCACGGCGTTTTCGACCACCTCGACGGCCACCAGCGGAATTCCCAGCCGGTGCAAGCCGGCCAAGGCCTCCCGGGTGTCGCGGTAGTGGGTCCAGGGCACGTATTCCATGGCGCCCAAGGCGGTCTTGGCCAGTTTGACGTTCGGCGGATAGGTGGTTAGCCCGCACAGGTGCAGACGCTCGACGGCCGCGGCGTCGGCGGTACGGAAAATCGAGCCGACGTTATAGGCGCTGCGCAGATTGTCGAGCACCGCGTGAAACGGTTGCCGCGGGCCGGCCGCCGGCTCTGCCGGATGGCATTTTTCGTAATAGGGCTCGATTTTGGCCATGACCGCCCGCCTTTCGGATGACTGGGTATAGAAAATCCGCCGCCGTGGGTCAAGCCGGTCGGAGTGATGAAATTAACTTGTCAGGAAAAAGCAGCGTCGATATGATCTCCCCCAACTACCGGGGGCCGGTGTTTGCATTCCGTCCGCTTATTGCGCTGGGTCGCCTTCGGCCTGCTTCTCGTGCTGACCTACGGCACGGCGGGTTACATGTCCCTGGCCGGGGCCGATTTCGTCAACGCGCTATACATGACCGTCACCAGCATCACCACCGTCGGTTTCGGGGAAATCATTCCGCTGGACCGCACCGGCCGCATTTTTACCATGAGCGTGATCTTTTTCGGCGTCGTTCTGATCATGATGGCGATCGGCGTGCTGACGCAGATCGCCGTCGAAGGAACGCTACGCCGCGTGCTGGAGAAGCGACGCATGACCAAACAGATCCACCGGATGCAGAATCATTACGTGTTGTGCGGTTGCGGCCGCATCGGCAAGTACATACTGGAAGAATTGCGCAAGGTCGAGGCGCCGGTCGTCGTCATCGAGCAAAACCTGGAAGTCGCCGACCAGTTGAATCGGGACGGCGTGTTGTGCATTCACGGCAACGCCACCGAGGAGGAAACGCTCGAAAAAACCAATCTGGAGCAGGCCCGCGGGTTGGTCGTGGCGATCGGTTCGGACGCCGAGGCGGTATTCATCATTTTGACCGCCCGCGATCACAACCCGGATTTATTTATCGTGGCGCGCGCGCTCGAGGAAAAGAACGAACTCAAGCTCCGCCGCGCCGGCGCCAACCGCGTCCTTTCGCCGTACCGGTTCATCGGGAAGCGGATGGCGAGCAGCATTCTGAGCCCGGCGATCATCGACATGCTCGATTCGATCATGTATTCCGGCGAACTGGATTTGGCCATGGAGGGGCTGTTGGTCTATTCAAGCAGCCCGGTGGCCGGCAAATCGCTGCGCGACAGCGGCATCCGCGAAAAGCTGGGATTGATGATCATCGGCATCCGCAAGGCTCACGGCAATATTCACTTCAATCCGACCGCGGACGAAGTGATCGAACCGGGAGACACCCTGATCAGTATCGGCGAGAAGGATTCCCTGCGAAAATTGACCGATTTTCTCAGCGGCGGCATCCGCGAGTTGTAACGGGCGGATCAGGCGCGGCGGCGATCGACGATTTTCACGCCCTTGGCTTTCAGTTTGGCGCGGCTTTTCAGCAGCAGTTTCCCGGCCACTTCGTCGATGATATAAATCAACTCGCCGCCGTCCTGGGCGTATTTTTGCCCGTAGGAAATGGGGATCGCCGTCGAGGGATCCTCGATCAGCGAGCGCGCGACCGGTTCTTGTTTCCGCTCGCCGCTGGCCAGCAGCAGCACGGTGCGCGCCCGGTAAACGAGCTCGGCGCCCATCGTCACCGCGAAGCGCGGCACGCTGTCGATGGAGTCGAAATGGCCGTCGGCGACCGCGTTGATCACGGTGTTTTCGTCGAGCTTGACCAGCAGTACCGCGCCCGACCGGAAGGGGATGCCGGCTTCGTGGAAGGCGACGTGGCCGCGCCCGCCGACGCCGATGATTTGCAGATCGATGCCGCCGTAACGGGCGATTTTCTTCGCGTAGGCGTCGAGGATTTCGTTTTTGACCCAGGCCAGATACGGCGATTCGGCCTTGGCTTTGATGGTGATGGCCCGTCCCGAATCGCCGCCCGTTTCCCGCCAATCGCGCGGATACTTGTTCAGGTTGGCGATCAATTCCGCCTGATCGATCAGATTGGCGAAGGGGACGTTGGTTTCGACGAATTTGTGCTGCAAAAGAGCGAAAAATTCGGTGACCATGAAGTAGCAGTAACTGGCCGGATGAACGGTGCGGAGCTGGGCGTTTTCACCGGGCAGCCCGACGTATTCATCGAGGTTGAACGAGCGGATGCGGTGCGGATCGAAGTCGCCGCGATTGGCCGAGGCGGCCAGGTTTTTGTACAGGCCGACCGGGCTGTTGCCGGTCGCCAGGCCGAGCAGATATTCGGGCTTTTCATGCAGCCGTTTGCGGATGTCGGCGCGCACGAACTTGGCGCCCAGTTCGCTCATTTGTTCGTAATCGCGTGCCACCACAACTTGAATCGGCATCTTCCGCTACCTCGTCAAACGTTGTCGAATCGGCCGATCGGTGCTGAACGATCGTTCAAACGAGCGCCTGTTTTAATGCATCGGCGATCTGTTGGCAATATGTCCGGGTCTTCTCGGGGGTGGGGCCTTCCACCATGACGCGGCACATGTTCTGGGTGCCGGAATACCGGACCAGTACGCGGCCCTGCTCGTGCAACTCGGCCTCGACCTCGTCGATCAGTTTTTGCACCGCGGGCAGTTCCTCGAGCGGCCGTTTGCGGGCGACGTCGATGTTGATCAACACCTGCGGGAACACCTCCATGACCCGGGCCAGTTCGGAAAGGGGCTTGCCGGTGCGCCGCATCACGGCGAGCAATTGCAGCGCCGAAAGGGTGCCGTCGCCGGTGCTCAGAAAATCGAGGAAGATCATGTGGCCGGATTCCTCGCCGCCGATGTTGGCGCCGAGCCGTTCCATGTCTTCCAGCACGTAGCGATCGCCGACCTTCGAGCGGTGATTGGCGATGCCGAATTTTTCGCAGGCCACTTTCAGGCCGAAATTACTCATCACCGTGGTAACCAGCAGATCGTTCTTCAACCGGCCACGATCCTTCAGGTGGGTGGCGCAGATCATCAAGATCTGATCGCCGGTGATGCGCCGGCCGCGCTCGTCCACCGCGATGAGCCGGTCGCCGTCGCCGTCGAACGCCAGCCCCAGGTCGGCCTTGGTCTCGAGCACCAGTTTTTCCAGGTCTTGCGTGTGCTGGCTGCCGCAATGGTCGTTGATGTTGATGCCGTTGGGCGCGTTGTGAATGACCGTCACGTCGGCGCCCAATTCGATCAGGGTTTCCACGGCGGTCTTGTAGGTGGCGCCGTTAGCCACGTCGAGGGCGATTTTCATGCCTTCCATCGTCAGGTCGCGCGGAAAGCTGTTTTTCAGAAACTGGATGTAGCGGCCCTTGGCGTCCTCGATCCGGTAGGCGCGGCCCATTTCGTGAGCGGGCGGGGTCATTTTGTCCAGCTCGCCCGCCAGGATGAGGCGTTCGATTTCCGCTTCCTGCTCGTCGGACAGTTTGTGGCCGTTGCCGGCGAATAGTTTGATGCCGTTGTCTTCGTAGGGGTTGTGCGAGGCCGAAATGACAATGCCGGCGTCGGCGCGCATGCTTTCGGTGATGAAGGCGATGCCCGGCGTCGGCAGCACACCCACCAGATAGGGGTTGCCGCCCATGGAGGTGATGCCCGCCTCGAGGGAGCTTTCCAGCATGTAGCCCGAAATCCGGGTGTCCTTGCCGATGACGATGCGAATCTTGTGGCCGTTGCCTTTTTGCTTTTTCAGGACGTAGGTCACCGCCTGGCCGACCGCGAAGGCGATGTGGGCGTCGATCGGGTATCGATTGGCCTCGCCGCGGATTCCGTCCGTGCCGAACAGTATGCCCATGGGATTTCCCTTTCTCGTTTTTTCAAGCCGCCGGCCGATACGCGGGCAGGATGCGCCACGCATCCGCGCGCACCTGATCGACGATCGCCTGCAACCAGGCCGTGCCCTGTTGTTTCAAATCATCCGGCAGGTTTTTCATCACTTCCAGATAATTGCCGCCCCGGTCGTTGCGCCAGTCGATCAGGCCGCGCACGAAACGATCCCGCGCGGCGGCGCCCGTCTGCTCGGACCGGCTCGGATTGAATATCTCCAGCAATGGTTCGATGTTTTGATATAGATCCTTCTTGCGGATCGCCTCCGGTTCCTGCGAGGCGTGATGCGAGGCGACGATCGACTCCGGCATTTTCAACGCCAGGGTCTTGAGCCGGCCGAGCCGCTCTTTTTTCGCCTGCGCCAGCTTTTCGAGCACGCCTTCGTAAAGCCACAGGCCGAAGAGTTGCTCGTCCGACTCGAAAAACCGCCGCCGCACGTGCCGGTACCATTCTTCCAGCGCCAGCAGGTTGGCGAGGTAGAGCACGTTGTTGTTGACGATCCGGACCAGCGCGGGATACTGCCGCGCCACGTAAGGTTTGACGAGCGAACGGTTGGGCGCGTCCAGCACCAGTTGGTTGTCGCCCGGCACGTCATGCCGGAGCACCGATCCCGCCGCGACCACGTTGCCGAAACCCAATTGCACCGGGCCGACGATGCCGCCCTGGCCGCCGAGGAAAATCGGCGGGCGGTCCAACATGACTCCGCGCGGCACGTCGCCCAGCAGACTGGCCGTGCTTTTGTCGCCCTCCGGCGTGTAATTGAAGTGGATGTAGCCCGAGCCCACCTCGCTGTGGTCCTTCCGGCTTCGACCGCCGGACATCAGCACGTCGCAGAAGTTGATCAGGCTGCCGAGGGTGACGAACGGGAACAGGATCGTTTGTTTCAAGCCGACGCAATGGGCGCCGTTGGCTTCTTCCTCGAGAATGCAGGCTTCGCGTACTTGCGCGCCCAGGCCCAGGTTGGCGCCTTCCAGAAAAACCGATTGGCGGAAATAGCCGCCTTTCAGTTGCACCTTAGGACCGATCTGACAATCCTCGACGACCACCGGCGCCTCGTGGCCGAGGCGGGCGCCGTGGCAGATGACGGTTTTCGCGCCGTGAATGCGGCAGCCGGGATAAATCACGGTATCTTCACCGGAAATGCGATCCGGGTCCACGTCTTCGGCCACGGTGACGGTCAGCGGATTGACGAAATGGACGCCTTTGGCGATCAGCGCGCGCAGTGCCTGACTGGGGGCGAAAGATGAATCCACCCGGGCCTCCGTTCCCTTGATTGAATGCCCGCTGATTTAATCACAACCGGTAAAAAAATTCACTCGGAAAAATGACTGCGGCTGACGGCCATCCGCCGCCTCTTTCACGGTTGAAAGCGGCCGGCGATGCCGCCATAATTCCCTTTCGTTTCGAGAAAAACGAGGTTCATCCACGGAGGCGGTTTCATGCGCGGCAATCTGGTCATCGGCCAATCCGGCGGCCCGACGGCGGTCATCAACGCGTCGCTGGTCGGGGTGGTTCAGGAAGCGAAAAAGCAGGCGAACATCAAGAAAATATTCGGCATGCGCTGGGGCATCCAGGGATTTTTAAACGAGGATCTGGTCGACCTGGGCAAGGAAAAAGAGGCCACGTTGGAGCGGCTCAAGGTGACGCCGTCCTCCGCGCTCGGCTCCTGCCGGCTCAAGATCAAGGACGAGCATCTGCCGGCGATTCTCGCCGTGCTGCGCAAGTACGACATCCGGTATTTCTTCTACATTGGCGGCGACGATTCGCAGAACACGACGCATCGCGTGGTCGAGTACGCCAGGTCGCAAGGCTACGAGCTGTTCGGCATCGGCATCCCCAAGACGGTCGATAACGACCTGTACGGCACCGACCACACGCCCGGCTACGGCTCGGCGGGCCGTTACGTGGCGCTGTCGGTACAGCAGGGCGGCATCCTGGCCCGCGACATGCAAAAGGTGGATCCGGTGCTGGTGTATCAGGCCGTCGGCCGCGACGCCGGCTGGCTGGCGGCGGCGGGCGCCCTGGCGAAAAAATACGAGGCCGATCCGCCGCACCTGATCTACATTCCCGAGCGGCCGTTCACCCGCGAAAAGCTGCTGGCCGACGTCGAGCGGTGCTACGCGAAATACGGTTTCGTTTCCATCGTGGTCGGCGAGGGGATCACTTATCCGGACGGTTCGCCGGTTTCGGGCACGCAGACCTTCGACAAATTCGGCAACCCCGAATTCGGCGCGATGGGTGGCGTTTCGGCGGCGATGGTGGTGAAGAACCTGGCCTGCGATCACCTGAACGTGCGTGGCGAATTCCAGATCGTCGAATCGCTGCAGATGGCCGGCGCCGACCGGGTCTCGGTCGTGGATCGCCGCGAGGCTTATCGGGCGGGCGTCGAGGCGGTCAAACTGGCGGCGAAGGGCCGCACCGGGCTGATGGTCGCCTTTGAACGCCGGCCGGGCAAGGAATACAAGATCGCTTACACGCCGGTGCCGCTGACCCGCGTCAACGAGGGCAAGAACAGGATGCCCGACCGGTTCATCGACGACGCGAACAGCTTCGTCACCCCGGCGTTCATCGATTATCTCCGGCCGCTGGTCGGCGAACTGCCGGAAATGGGGCGGCTGGCGTACAAGGCGGTCCCCCGGAAATAACGGCACGGGAAATTACGGCGTTTTTCACTCCGATCGACGAGGTTGTCATGGCGAACTTCACCTATCGCGACGGGCATTATTTCAAAGACGGTGAACCGTTCTTCTTTATCGGTATCGACTATCAGTATTACCGCGACAAGCGCTCGAACTGGGGCGCGCGGCTGGATCAGCTCAAGGCCGGCGGGGGCAACGTCATCACGTTTTACATCCCCTGGCGGCACCACATCGTGCACGACGAACGGACCGGCGCGGTGCGCTACGACTTCACCGGCGAAACGCTCGATTCGCGCGACCTGGTGACCTTCCTCAACTTGATCCGCGCAAAAGGGCTGCACGCCGTCGCCAAGCCCGGGCCGTTCGTCCACTCCGAGCTGAACATCGGCGGCCTGCCGGACATCGCTTCGCCCTCGTTCAACCCGGAAATCGAGCCGGTGCGCCTCTATCACGGCGGGCCGCTCTATTGGGAGTACGACTACACGCAGTTGCCGTCGCCGTGGGATCCGCTCTTCGCCGCGCTGGCCGAGCGCTGGCTGGGCGAGGTCGGTAAGCTGTTGCAACCCTATGTCGGCGAACCGCTGATCGGTATTCAGTTGCTCGACGAAACGATTTACTGCACCAGCAACGATGCGCCGTGGCATTTCGGCTACGACGCGCCGAACATGCGCTTCTTCCACCAGTTGCTGCGCCGGAAGTACAAAACGATCGCCAATTACAACAAGGTTCACGGCACGGAATACCGGGCGTTCGATTTCGTTCCCGCGCCGCGGCTGGAGCCGGGAAAGCCGGTCGCGCACGAGCGCCGGGAACTGTTGCGGTACGTCGACTGGGCCGAGTTCCAGTGGCGCGTCCGGCGCGTCGCCTACGAGGTTTACCGGCAGCAACTGGGCATTGACTTGCCCTACCTGACCAACTTTGCCGGCATCACGCCGCCCATTTCGGAAAACGTGCCCGACGCTAAGGAAGCCTCGACCAAGGATTCGCCGCTGAACTATCTGCCGCTTTACCCCGAATGGTGGTTCGCGCAAAACCGCGTCGATCTCGACGCCGACGTCTATCACTACGGCATGATCTCCTGGCTCGGCGTTGCGGCCTACAACATCGGCGACGCCGGCAGCGAGCCGGGCGAACTGGGCGACAACGAGGTCTTCAACCGGTACATCAACACGGCGCGCCGGCGCCGCGGCCTCAACCTGGAAGAGAACTGGGGCTTCTCGAAGCTCTATCATCCGCTCAGCAAGTACCCAATGATCCCGTTCTTCCAAACGCTGGCTTCCATCGCCGGCGGCGCGACAGGCTACGTGGTGTTCACCGGCGTCTGCCACGGTTACTGGATCGACGACCTGGATCGCACGACGCAAAAGCAGTACCGCACCTTCCCGGACGCGGCGCCGGTCGGCGAAAACGGCGAGATCGGGCCGATGTATGACGCGATGAAGCTGCTCGACGATTATTTCGCGCGCGAGGGCGCGGCGTTCCTGCGCGCCGCGATGGACATGGACCTTTGCTTCTTGATCGAGCCGGAGTACGCCGCGGTATCATCCTGGACGCCGTCGGCGACCGAATGGACATTGCCGCACGCGATTCCGCGCGTCGGCACGGGCGTGCTGGAACCGGCGACCATGACCTGCAACCGCCTGGGCGTGAATTACGAACTGGCGGAACTGCCCGCCTTGTCGGTCGACGACCTGCTGGCCAAGAAGCGGGTCGCCATGCAACTGGCGTTCTTCCTGTCGCGGTCGGCGCAGGAAAAGCTGATCGAGTTCGTCAAACGGGGCGGCGTGCTCATCGCTTCCGGCGAACTGCCGCGTTACGACGAGTTCATGCGCCCGTGCGAGCTGTTCGCCGATTTCGTCCGCACCGATCCCGCGGGCCTAATTTACAACACGGGCAACATCTTCAACGACGAAAACGCCCTGCTGGCCAATCTGCGGCGCGCGGGTTGGGAACGCCGCGTGTCCTATTCGGATCTGCTGCGGGCGTTCGTTTACCGGCAGGAAGACGACTATTTCGTGTTGTTCTTCAACTTCGACCGCAGCGGCCCGCATGAAAAAGCGATCGAGTTTTACGGCCGCCGCCTGCTGCTTACCGTCGGCGCCAAGACCTGCGGCGTGGTGCGGGTGGTCGGCGACCGCATCCGCTCGTATCTCATCAAGGGCGTCAACGAGTTCGAAGACCGGGTGGAAACGATCCGCCTGCGGATGGCCGATCAGACGATCGAAGTGGTCGGCGACGGCTCGGGTTTTGACTTGTAGTCGCGTCAAGACCGCGCAATCGCGAACGAAAGGCGGCCCCGCGGGCGTCTTTTCGTTTTTGGGTTTCCCGGCAACTTTTCAATCCTTATATTCCCTGCTATAAACGTGGCGCGACGGCCGGATGAATCCGGCCCGGATCGGCGTTAACGAGAGGGATAACGATGACCAAGGCAAAAGTGGCGGTTTTAAAAACCATGCCGGAAACCGTGCTCGACGATTATGCGCGGTTGATCGAAATGGGCGAGGCGCAAAAGCACCTCGACCGGAACGCGACGACGATTCTGAAGGACAACATCTCCTGGCACTTCATGTACCCGGGGGCCAACACCACACCATGGCAACTGGAAGGGACGATTCTCGGCCTGCAGAAACTGGGCTACCAGGATCAGGTTTGCGTGCAGAACGAAACCGTGGTGATCAACGCCTTCAAGGGCGAGCGACTCAATAAATTCGTGCCCATCTTCGAAAAGTACAACCTACCGGTGAAGTACAATTTTCGGCCGGAAGAAATCAAATGGGTCGAGTACAAGCCGAAAGGCCAGACCCTGGTCCTGCACAAAATCTATCCCAAAGGCATCACGCTGCCCGAATACTTTTTTGGCAAGAACATCGTGCATCTGCCGACCGTCAAATGCCACGTCTACACGACGTACACCGGCGCGATGAAAAACGCCTTCGGCGGCCTGCTGACGACCCGCCGTCACTACACCCACACCTGGATTCACGAAACCCTCGTCGACCTGCTGATGATCCAGCGGGAGATCCACACCGGCCTCTTCAACATTATGGACGGCACTACCGCCGGCAACGGCCCGGGTCCGCGCACCATGTGGCCGGTCGTCAAAGATTACATTCTGGCCTCGGGCGACCCCGTGGCGATCGACGCGGTGGCGGCCAAATTGATGGGTTTCGATCCATTGTCGATTCCCTGCATCCGCATCGCCCACGATAAGGGCCTGGGCGTCGGCGACCCGCGCGAAATCGAGATCGCCGGCGAGGACATCACCAACGTCAATTTCCATTTCCAGACCGGGCACAATGCGGCGACGGGCTTCGTCAAATACTTCTGGTGGGGCTTCCTCAAACCGTTGCAGAAGCTCTTTTTCCATACGCCCCTGGTCTATTTCTTCGTGCTGGGCTCCTACGTGTTTCACGATTACATCTGGTACCCGTTCAAAGGCATTCCGCGGGTGCGGCGGTGGCTGCGCACGACCAAATGGGGCCAGTTGTTCCTGAAGTATCCGGGCAAGTTCAGCTATTATTGATTCGCGATCCGGCGCTTCACTGCGGCGGCGCGCCCAGGGGCCGGCCGAAGGTCAGGGTGCGTCGCGCCGCCTGCTGTTCCGCCGCGATCTCCAACTTCCATTCGACGAGTTGGCCGTCCGCCAGCGTCCAAAACGCCCGGCGGACCGGCGTCAGGCGCGTGCCTTCCCGGCGCGGGGCGCCCAGGATGGCCTCCAACCGATCGGTTTCGGCTTCGAATCGCGTCTGTTCGCTTTCCAGGTTCGCCGCCACCGGCTCATCCTGAATTTGCAGCCAGAGAATCGTGTCGTTTTCGCCGCGCAGCCTCACCAGGCGGTTGACTTGTTCGGGCCCACTCTGCGTGTACCAATAAATGCCGTTGCCGGCCGCCTGGTGGTTGGGATGAGCCCGCAGAATCGCGCGCACCGAGCCCCCCAGGCGGACTTCGATCTGGCAGGCCGAGAGGATTTCGTTTTGCCTGTCGCGCAACGACGGGGTACAGGCCAGGACCAGCAACAAGGAGACAAAAACGGGTAGGCGGCCAAAACGAGAGTGAATCAATCCGTCGGCATTGCCGTTCGGGAAATAGCGGTCAGGCGTAGCGTCGGTTCGGCTCACGCGCTTTTCGTTTTACCTATTCCTTGGTGCATTCGTTGTGTTCGGGCTCCTCTTTTTTATACAAGGCGGTCGCCAATTGGTGATAGGCTTCGTGAACGTCGATCAAGGCCTTGCTCAGCGCCGCGTCATCCTTGCCCTTCGCGGTTTGCGCCAATTTGCCGACCTCCGCAACCAGAATGAGCGCCTTCGAATCGAAAGTCGCCTTCCGGCTTTGCAGACCCGCCGGTAACGTCGCCTTTTGCAGGGCGCCGGCCAGCATAACCAGTTCCGGCGCCGCCTGGCGGATCGCGGCCCAATCCTTGGCCGGATAATCGGTATGCCAGCATTTGGCCATGACCAGATGGAACGCCGTCAATTCGGGGACGGGAGCCGGTTCATTTTCCCCGGCCCACGCGGCGCCCGCGCCCAAGCTCGTCAGCACCAGGAAGAGAACGAGAATCCGCCGGTGCATGGTTCCTACTCCTTTTTAATCGGTGAAGCGGAATTTCAGGATGGTCCACAGCGCTTTGAAGCCGTCGCGCCAGGTGATCTTTTTGCCTTCGGCGAAATCGCGGCCGGAGTAGTAGATCGGCACCTCGAAGACTTTGTACCCGCGCTTGAAAACCTTGGCGGTGATTTCCGGCTCGAACTCAAAACGGTCGGACCGGATGGCCATGTCCTTGAGGATCGGCGCGCGAAAAACCTTGTAACAGGTTTCCATGTCCGTGAGCATCGTGTTGTACAGCAGGTTGGTCACGAAGGTCAGGAAACGATTGCCGAGATAATGCCAATAGAGAAAGGCGCGGCGCGGCCCGAGAAAACGGCTGCCGTAAACGACGTCGGCTTTCTTGTTGACGATCGGGTCGATCAGCGTGTGGTAATCGTTCGGATCGTATTCCAGATCAGCGTCCTGAATCAGGGCGATCTCGCCGGTGATCTTTTCCTTGCCGGTGCGGATCGCGGCGCCCTTGCCGCGGTTGACCTCGTGGTAAAAAACGCGCACGTCTGGCAGGGGCTCGATTTTTTCCCGCAGGACATCCCGCGTGCCGTCGGTCGAGCCGTCGTCGACGATGATCAGCTCTTTTTCCAGGTTGACCGCCAGAACGAGCCGGACGATCTCCTCGATGGTGTCGCGCTCGTTGAAAACCGGCATGACGATGGACAGTTTCATGATCGCTCCATTTCTTGCGCGGGCCGTAGATTAGTGAAAAAACGGCCCGCGCGCAAACGGAATCGATTGGCGTCGCGAAGCGTCGGTATCAATAACGGTAAAAACCTTCGTTGGTTTTGCGGCCCAGCTTGCCCGCCTCGACCATCTTGATGAGCAAGGGGCAGGGGCGGTATTTGCTGTCGTTATAGCCCGTAAACAGACGCTGCATGATGAACAGACAGGTGTCCAGGCCGATCAGATCCGCTAGGGCCAGCGGTCCCATTGGGTGGTTCATCCCGAGTTTCATGACGGTGTCGATCGCCTCGGCGTCGGCGATGCCTTCGTACAGGCAGTAGATCGCCTCGTTGATCATCGGCATCAGTACGCGGTTCGAGACGAATCCGGGATAATCGGCGACGCGCGCCGGGGTTTTGCCCAGCTTCACCGAAAGCTCGTTGATGACGCGGTCGGTTTCGTCCGAAGTCGCCAGTCCCCGGACGATTTCGATCAGTTTCATCACGGGCACCGGATTGAAGAAGTGCATGCCGATCACCTTGTCGGGCCGTTTGGTCACGGCGGCCAGCGCGGTCACCGACTGGCTGGAGGTGTTGGTCGCGAGAATCACCTCGGGCCGGCAGATGCGGTCCAATTCGGTGAAGATCTTTTTCTTGATGTCCATGTTTTCGGTCGCGGCTTCGATGGCCAGATCGGCTGCTGCCGCCGCCGCCAGATCGCTCACCGTCGTGATGCGGCCCAGCAACGCGTCCGCGTCGGCGGCGGTCATTTTTTCTTTTTCCACGAGCCGCTTCAGATTCTTGGCGATCGCGGCCTTGCCCTTGGCGGCGAGCTCGTCGGTAATGTCGTGCATCAAGATCGAAAAGCCGGCACCGGCGGCGACCTGCGCGATTCCGTGACCCATCTGTCCCGCCCCAACCACGAAAATTGTTTGCAAACCCATTTTATCTACTCCTTTCCCTCCCGTCGGGTCGCGTGAATTCATTGAAAAAATGATGTGGTATGGGTTACTTAGCACGCGAGGAAAAAGGGAGCAAGAGGCGGTTGCAGGGAGGGCGTCGTTCTGGTAAATACTTCGGTCGATTCGTACCCAAATCGTCGGCACGATGGAGGAGTTCAATGGCCAAGAAGGAATTGGGTAAATTTCACGTCTGTGCGCATTGCGGAGTGAAATTTTTCGATCTGGCAAAAGATCCACCCACCTGCCCCAAATGCGGAACGGTGGCGAGTATGCAGATAATCGTTCGGCATGATGACCGCCCCGCGCCAACCGCGAAGAGCAAGGATCCGGATTTCCTGGAAGACATCGGCGATCTCGAAGATCTGGATGGCGATTATGACGGCGAGTTCGACACCGAGTTGGACGGCGATTTCAGCACGAGCAGCACGACGGAAGAGGACTTCACCGAGGAAGAAGAAGACATCTAGCGATGACGAATTCCGCTCCATAAAAAAGCGGGCGCGCGTCCGCTTTTTTTATTTCCACAACCCCCTACCGCGGGAACAGCATTTCGTAGGCCTTGCTCATCTCTTCGCCGTACAGGGGTGTCAATTTCTCGCCTTGAATCCGGGTCGGCAGGAAGTCGACGTTGCGCAAGCGGCCGCGATAAAAGCTCAGCACGGCGATCACGGCGGGATTGGCGCCCAGCGATTTTTCGCTCAACACGCTGACGTCGCCCAAGCCGCCCGCGATGAATCCGGTTTCGTCCACTGAAATCCGTTGCGGCGGGAATTTCCCCGCCAGTATGACCGCGATCGCGCCCTTGGCGCGCAATTCGCCGGCGATCGTCAACGCCTTGGTGTCGGGTTTGGGAGTGAACAGGTAAACCAGGCCGACCGTGCCGGCTTTGGCATCCGCGGCCAGGCGCGCCGCCACGGCCGGCAGACGATCGGGTTGATCCGCGTCGACGGCCAGCAAATCAAACGCATGGCCCCGCGTCATGAGCGGCGCGGCGGGCTCTTCGCTGGCCGTCAGCGCCGACAAATGATGATCGCGCAACTGCGTCGCCGTCTGGTGCGCGTCCTCGGTTTGCCGGGCCAGGGCGGGCGCCAGCGCCAGTAAATCCAGGCCGACATAATCGAACGCGTTCAGCCAGGCGGCATCGAGGCAGTCCTTGCCCGGCGCGGCGCACGGTTCGCGCAGCGGCAGATCGAGCACCGACGCGGTCAGGTCCGCCGATTGAAAATACGGCGTGATTTTGAATAGCGCCTCGGCATAAGGATCCAACTCCGATTCCACCGCCGGACCGGTGGGCCGTGACGCCGGCAGAAGCCGGTCCGCCAGCAGGACGCGGGTCAGTTGGTGCGGATCGAAAACCAGATCGGCCGGCGCGGGCTGTTCCGATTTCAACGGAACCAGCAGCGGGTAATTGTGGAAATAGTTGCCAATCAAACCGCCGCCGCGGCGGGCGCAGTCTCGGATGTAGGAAGTGGTCGGATTCTCGCCGTCGATCGAGAGTACGCGGATGCCCGGTTCGATATCGGCGAAAGCCAGGAACGCCAGCGCGGCGGGGTTGGCGGTAATGTACTGGCGGACGGCGCCAGCGTTCGGCAGCACGCGTAGCGGGATGGTTTTATCAAGGCCGAACAACTTCGGCAGCCATTGGTCGAACGGCGCGATGGTGACGATTTCGATCGGCCGGTCGATGCCGTTGATTTCACGCCAACTGGTCAGGGTGCCGGTCAGGGTGTTTTTCAAGCGGGCCGAGAAAATGCCTTCCACGGCGTTGGTCATGCTGGTCGTGCAGACCAGGATCAACCGGTAGGGCCCGTTTTTGTCGTACTCGACTTTCGGCGGGAGCCCGATGAGCAGTTTGTTCAGATCGTATTTCTCCACGGCGGGCGGCTGATCGTCGAGCACGCGCTTGAAATTCAGGTTGTAAAAGTGCGCCAGTTCGCGGCGGGCCAGATCGAGCCCGGCCAGGGTGATCAGTTCCGATTTTCCGTGGGTGGCGAATTTCATTTTCGCCGAGGCGTGTTCAAGGAAATAGCGGCTGTCGAAAATGTACTGCGTCAGCCAGTCCACGTTGCGGCCGGCGTCGCGCGCGATGATGATCTGCGTGCCCCAGAGAATGCGGTCGAAGCGGTCGTTCAAAAAGCGCCGGAATTCCTCGCGCCGGGCGGACATCGTTTCGAAGGCTTGGCGCTTGTCCACGTCCCATCCGAATGAGAAATCCAGATACAGGTTGTGGTAACGCAGCAGGTATTTCGACAGGCGCGGCAGATCGTTCAACAGGTGCAGAAAGCACCCGCCGATCACCGTCAGGTGGGGATATTCGCGCAGCACGTCCTCCAACTCCGCGCCGTATTTATCCAGTTCGATATCGATCAAAACCGGCAGGTGATTGATTTCGCACCATTCGTAAAACGGTTGCAAACGCGGGTCGGTCAGCGGCATCCGGCGCTGGCTCTCCAGGCCGTTGGTCAGGATAAAGCCGCGCGCGCCGCGTACGACGAGATCCCGAAAGTAATGATCAAAATCCGGTTCGTCGCCGCGAATGAGCGGAAAGATGATCAAGCGGCCAGGAACCCGGGCCAAAGCATCGAGCAGTAATTGATTATTTTCAATTGAAGAGTCCCAATTTATCGGCTCGCTCGGATTGAAAGTGTTGTTGTAGGACCCATCCAGGACGATTTTAGAAATTCCTGTTTTATCCATTGCTTGCAGTAGATCGCCGCCTTTGGCCTGGTCGGCCAGATGTTCGCGGGCGGAGTAGACTTCAAGTTCATCGAAAAGTCCGCCGGAGCAGGCGGTTACAAGAAAAATACAAAACGCCGAAACGATAAAAATGTACAAAATTTTCAAGACATTATGTCCTTCATGGCAATTCGCTTTTGATCCGGATTGTAATGTCGTGGCTACCACCGGTCAATTGCGAATCGCGGGAATTTTCCGGCAGGCCGACTGAATCGTCATTCAGTCTCAATAAAATCGGATGTCTTTGGCTCGCTTCGAATAAATCAAACTGAATATCAATAGGTTAGACGCCTTCACCGCATCGGGAAAAACGGCGATTTCGGTGTTAACACAATCGTCACGGACCTGAAATTTGCGTTGACAGGAGGGGAATCATGGTTACTTTTCAACCCAAAGTTTGCAGAATGTCGTCAAAAGGAGTGTGCGAGCAATGGGTAAAATCATCGGTATCGACTTGGGAACCACCAACTCGGTTGTGGCGGTGATGGAAGGTACGGAAGCCAAGGTGATCGTCAACTCGGAAGGCGGCCGGACCACGCCTTCGGTGGTCGCCTTTACCAAAGACGGTGAAAAGCTGGTCGGCACGGTCGCCAAGCGGCAGGCCGTTTCCAATCCCGAGAATACGATCTATTCGATTAAACGGTTCATGGGCCGGCGCATCAACGAAGTGAAAGAAGAGATGACGCTCGTCCCGTATAAAGTCGTGTCGGGCCCCAACAGCGACGCGCGCGTCGAGGTCATGGGCAAACAATACAGCCCGCCGGAGATCAGCGCCCTGATTCTGCAAAAGCTGAAGAGCGCCGCGGAGGATTACCTCGGCCAGAAAGTCACCGACGCGGTGATCACGGTGCCGGCCTATTTCAACGACGGCCAGCGCCAGGCGACGAAAGACGCCGGACAGATCGCCGGCCTCAACGTGCGCCGGATCATCAACGAGCCGACCGCGGCCGCCTTGGCTTACGGTTTGGACAAGAAAAAGAACGAAACCATTGCGGTCTACGACTTCGGCGGCGGCACCTTCGATATCTCCATTCTGGAAGTCGGCGACGGCGTGGTGGAAGTGAAGTCGACCAACGGCGACACCCACCTGGGCGGCGACAACATCGACCAGCGGATCATCGACTGGCTGGTCGGCGAATTTAAAAAAGACCAGGGCATCGACCTGAGCAAGGACAAGATGGCGCTGCAACGGCTGAAGGAAGCCGCCGAGAAGGCCAAGATCGAACTGTCGCAAGCCAATTCCTCCGGCATCAATCTGCCCTTCGTGACGGCCGATGCCGCCGGTCCGAAACACCTCGATTACACCCTGACGCGGGCCAAGTTCGAGCAATTGGCCGAGGATCTGTTCGAGCGGTCGCTCAAGCCGTGCGAGCAGGCGATGGCCGACGCGAAACTGAAAACTTCCCAGATCGACGAAATCGTGCTGGTCGGCGGCTCCACGCGCATTCCGAAGGTGCAGGAGTTGGTCCGCAAGTTTTTCGGCAAGGAACCGCACCGGGGCGTCAACCCGGACGAAGTGGTCGCGGTGGGCGCGGCGATTCAGGGCGGCGTGCTGGCCGGCGACGTGAAAGACGTGCTGTTGCTTGACGTCACTCCGCTGTCGCTGGGCATCGAAACCCTGGGCGGCGTGATGACCAAGCTGATCGAGCGCAACACCACCATCCCGACGCAGAAGAAGGAAATCTTCTCGACCGCGGCCGACAGCCAGACCAGTGTGGAAATCCATGTTCTGCAGGGCGAGCGCGAAATGGCCGCGGCCAACCGCACGCTGGGCCGCTTCCACCTGACCGGCCTGCCGCCCGCGCCGCGGGGCGTGCCGCAAATCGAGGTTTCCTTCGACATCGACGCCAACGGCATTTTGTCGGTCGCAGCCAAGGATCTGGCCACCGGCAAGGCGCAGACCATCACCATCACCAGCTCTTCCGGCCTCAGCAAAAACGAGGTCGAAAACATGGTGAAAGACGCCGAATCGCATGCCGAGGAAGACCGGAAGCGCCGCGAGGAAATCGACCTGCGCAACCAGGCCGATTCGATGGCCTACCAGACCGAAAAACTGCTCAAGGAAAACCGCGCCGCCATCGACGAAGCCGATGCCAAGACCATCGAGGAGGCGATCGCCGAACTGCGCAAGGCGCTGGAGAGCAACGAAGCGGGCGCGATCAAGGCCAAGATGGAGAATCTGACCCAAGCTTCGCATCGCATGGCCGAGGCGATGTACAAACGGGCCAGCACCCAGGCCGGCGCCGGCGCGGCGCAACAACCGGGCGGCGGCGGCTCCGGCGGCAACGGCGATGTGATCGACGCCGAAATCGTGGATGAGAAATAAAACCGGGGCGTCGAAAAGCGGCGGTTGACCACGAGGGGCGCTAAGCAAAGCGCCCCTTGTTTTCATGGCGGACGGGCGCGGCCGGTCCGTCGGAAGGGGCGTTCCGTGGCGGGGAAACGCGACTATTACGAAGTTCTCGGCGTTGCTCGCAACGCCGGCGAGGACGATATTCGCAAGGCTTACAAAAAGCTGGCGCGGAAGTACCACCCCGACTTCAATCCCGACAACAAGGAAGCGGAATCCCGCTTCAAGGAAGTGTCGGAAGCCTATGCCGTTTTGTCCAACAAGGAAGCCCGACAGAAATACGATAACTTCGGCCATCAGGGCCCCGGCGCCGGCGGCTTCGATTTCTCGGGCTTCGATTTCCGCAACATGCAAGGCGGCTTTTCGGCGGGCGGGCAAACCTTTTTCGGCTCCTTCGGCGACATCCTGTCCGACCTGTTCGGCGGCCGGAGCGCGCGCGGCGGCCGGCGGCGGTCGTCCTCGGCCGAGCCGTTTCCCGGCTTCGGCTTCGGTGGCTTCGGCGATTTCGGCGGCCAGCCGGCCGGCGGCCGCGATTTGCGGTTCCGCATGGCGATCGATTTCCTCCTGGCGGCCAAAGGCGGCGTCACTCAGATCCAGGTGCCGCAGAGCGGCGGCGACGCACGGATTTCCGTGCGCGTTCCCGCCGGCGTCGACACCGGACAGACGATCCGCCTTAAGGGCAAGGGAGAGGCTGGACCGGGCGGCGCGAAAGGCGATTTACTGATCGAGATCGAGGTTCGGCCACACCCGCTGTTCAAGCGGGAAGGACTCGATCTGTATTGCACCCTGCCGGTGACGATCGGCGAGGCCGTCCTCGGCGGCCAGATCCAGGTGCCGACCCTCGACGGCGAGGCGACCATCACCGTCGCCGCCGGGACGCAGGGCGGCCAGACCCTGCGCCTGCGCGGCCGCGGCATCCGCACCGAGCAGGGCAAGGGCGATCTCTATGTCACCATCCAAATCGCCGTGCCGCGCAACATCAATGATAAATCCAAGGCGCTCGTGCAAACGTTCGAAAAAGAAAACCCGATGCATCCGCGGGCAAACTTGAATCATTAACCACGGAGAACGGCGCGATGACGGGAAGGAAGATCGAAGTGAAAGGACCGGAAAAAAATCGCCGGCCGGAAACCGAGCCGGCCGCGGAACAACCGACGCCGCCGGAGACCGGCGCCGCCGAGACGAACGCCGCAACCGCGAAGGGAAACGGCGAAACGAAGGGCGAAATGCCGGCGGAAGCGCCGGCTGCCGAACCGACGGCCCGGGAACTGACCGATCATCTGCAGCGGCTGGCGGCGGAATTCGAAAATTACAAAAAACGCACCGCCCGCGAGGCGCAAACCATGAAGGAAAGCGGCCTGGCGCGCGCCCTCGAGGCGGTGTTGCCGACGCTGGATTCCTTCGCGCTCTCGCTGGCGACGCCGTCGACGGGGCAGGATGCCGCGCTCTGGCGCGAAGGGCTGGAAAAGATCGGCCGGCAGTTGTTCGAGAGCCTGCAGAAACTGGGATTGGCGGTCGTTTCTCCCGAGCCGGGCGAACCGCTCAATCCGCATCTGCACGAAGTCGTGTTTACCCAACCCAGCGCGGAAGTCCCGCCGGATTGCGTGTTGCAGGTATTTCAACCCGGTTATCGAGTCAATGATCGGCTGTTACGGCCGGCCAAGGTGGTGGTCGCCGCGGCGCCGGCCCCGGCTCCGGCTGCCGAAGAACAGGGGAACAAATCATGAAGGACGAGCAAACCAAGAGCGAATTCAAGGTGTCTGACAAGCGACGGATCGTGGTGGACGACCAAGGGAACGTCGTGGATCGCGGCGAACCGGAAAAGCCGGCGGCCGCGGCCGAGGCGAAAATTCCCGAACCGCCGCAAAAATCGGGCGGCGAGGCGAGTGAAGAGGAGTTCGAGAAGGAATGCGAACCGTGCGAAGACGATTGGCGCCAGATGCCGCCGATTGATTTTGCCTCCTTTGTGTTCTCGCTTTCGACCTCGACCATGATGTTCCTGGGCTTGCTGCCCGATCCGCAAACCAAGGAGCAGCATGTGGATTTGGCGATGGCCAAACACCACATCGACATTCTCGGTTTGTTGAAAGACAAGACGAAGGGCAACCTGAACGACGAAGAGGCCAAATTCATCGATCAGTCGCTTTACGATCTGCGCCTGCTGTTCGTGCAGGCGTGCAACGCCAAGACGAACTGACCGCCTCCGGGAGGAACCGGCTTGATGAAATCGATCCATCGCTTGATCGCGCTGGTCTTGTTACTTTGCGCGGCGGCTCCGGCCGCGGCGATCGCCGCCAACGCCGACACGACACTGCAACATCCGCCTTCTTTCGCCAATCTGGCGAAAATGGCGGCGTCGTCGGTCGTCAACATCTACGTCGCCAAACAGGCGCGGGTGCAGGCGCCCCATTTCATCATGCCGTTTCAAGTGCCGCCGCAGCGCGGCCAGGGCTCGGGTTTCATCGTCGACGCGGAAGGCTTGATCGTGACCAACAACCACGTGGTGCAAGGCAGCGACGAAATCCGCGTCCGGTTGATGGACAAGCGCGAGTTCAACGCCAAGATCATCGGCACCGACCCGAAAACGGACCTGGCGCTGTTGAAGATCGACGCCAAGGATTTGCCCCACCTGAAATTCGGCGACAGTGACGCGCTCCAGGTCGGCGATTGGGTCATCGCGATCGGCAACCCGTTCGGCCTGTCGCACACCGTGACCGCCGGCATCGTCTCGGCGAAGGGCCGCAGCCTCGGCGCGGGGCCTTACGAGGACTACATTCAGACCGACGCGTCGATCAATCCGGGCAATTCGGGCGGGCCGCTGCTCAACACCGACGGCGAGGTGGTCGGCATCAATTCCCTGATCACCGCGTCGGGGCAGGGGATCGGCTTCGCGATTCCCAGCAACCTGGCGACGACGATCATTCGCCAGTTGCAGGATCACGGCAGCGTGACCCGTTCCTGGCTCGGGATTTATTTCCAGCCGATGACGCCCGAACTGGCCGAGAGCTTCGGCCTGGAACGGCCGATCGGCGCCCTGGTCAATCAGGTGATCGAGGGCGGACCGGCGCAAAAAGCCGGGTTGAAGAGCGGCGACATCATCGTTGAATTCAACGGCAAGCCGGTCGAGGAGTCGTCCGAACTGCCGCTTTCGGTCGCGACCATTCCCGCCGGCAAAAAAGTGACCGTCAAATTCATCCGCGACAAAAAACCGCAGACCGTTACCCTAGAATTGGCCGAAATGCCCGATAACGCCACGCGGCTGTCGAATGTCCCCAACGGCGAAGGGCCGGACCGCGATGCGGTGGCGGTGATGATTTTCGGCATGGAACTGGCCGACCTGACGCCGGACGTCGCCGCCACCCTGGGCGTGCCGGCGGGCAAGGGCATCCTGATCAAGGAAGTGCAGCCGTTCGGCGAAGCCGCCGCCGCCGGTTTGGCAGCGGGCGACGTGATCCTCGCGGTGAATCGCGCCTCGGTCAATCAGGTGCGCGACTTCATGCTACTGGTGAAAAAGTTACCGAACGGAACGCGGTTGTTGTTCTTCGTGCAGCGTGGCCAGAATACGTTTTACGTTCCGCTGGCGCGTTGATTCGCCGGGTTACTCGAACGACGAATTGAGAATAATCGTTTCTTTGCGGCCCGGCCCCACCGAGATCATTGCCATCGGCAATTGCAGGGTTTCCTCGATAAAGCCGACGAACCGCCGCGCCTCGTCGGGCAAGTCGTCGAGGCGCCGGGCGGCGCTGACCGAACCGGGCCAGCCGGGGAAGTCGCGGTAGATCGGTTCGCAGCGCTCGTACACCGACGCCGCGGCCGGCAGGCAGGTCACCTCCTCGCCGTCGAGCCGATAGCCGACGCAAACGCGCAAGGTCTCGAAACCGTCCAGCACGTCGAGCTTGGTCAGAATCAGGTCCGTCACGCCGCTGAGTTCGGCGGCGTATTTCACCGCCATCAGATCCAGCCAACCGCACCGCCGGGGACGCCCGGTGGTCGAGCCGAATTCGTGGCCGCGCTCGCGCAGCCGTTGCCCCGTTTCGTCGTGCAATTCGGAGGGGAATGGCCCGGCGCCGACGCGGGTGCAATAGGCTTTCAAGACGGCCATCACGCGGTTGATGCGGTTCGGGCCCACGCCCGCGCCGTTGCACACCGAACCGATCATCGTGTTGGACGAGGTGACGTAGGGATAGGTGCCGTGATCCACGTCCAGCATGATGCCCTGCGCGCCTTCGAACAGCACGTTTTGCTTGGCGGCCAGGGCGTCGTTGACGAGCCGGTAGGTGCAGCCGGCATAGGCGCGCAGCCGCGTCGCGTAACCTTCGTACAAGGCGACGACCGAATCCTCGTCGATCGGTTCGGCGCCGTAGAATTGGGTCAACAGGAAATTGGCTTCCGGCAGAGCCTGACGGAAGAAATCGCGGATGCGGCCCGGTTCGATGAAATCGCCGAACCGCAACCCCGTCCGGCCGACCTTGTCGCGATACACCGGCCCGATGCCGCGTCCGGTCGTGCCGATCTTGCCGCTGCCCTTTTTCGCTTCCGCCGCCTTGTCGAGGGCGATGTGATGCGGGCAGGTGACGTGCGCGCGGTCGCTGATCACCAATTGCCGGTCGTCGGCCAGGTAGCCTTCCTGCTTGACGCGGCCGATTTCCTCCAGCAGCACGGCCGGATCGAGCACCACGCCGTTGCCGATGACGCAACGGACCTTCGGGTGCAGGATGCCGGAGGGCAGATGATGTAGAATGGTTTTCTTGCCGTCCACCACCACGGTATGACCGGCGTTGTTGCCGCCCTGATAGCGAACGATCATCTCGGCCCGTTGCGCGAAAGCGTCAATGGCCATGCCTTTGCCTTCATCTCCCCATTGGGCGCCCAGAATCACAACGGAAGGCATGTTCGAACTCCCGTGAAAAGTGCGTTTAACTCACGTTGACCAGGCGGGCGGACAGCACGTGCGGCAATTCCCGCAGCGCGATCAGGACATCCTCGCCGACCTCGTTGTCGCAGGTCACGGCCATCAGCGCCTCGGCCTGGTCCTTCATCCGGCCGAGCCGCAACTGGCCGATATTGATTTTTCGCGCCCCCAGCAGCGTGCCGACTTCTCCGACCACGCCCGGGACGTCCTCGTTGCTGATCAACAGGATCCGGCCCTCGGGGTCGAGGCTGATCTGGAACTGATTGATCCGGACGATCCGCTCCTCGCCGGGCGCCGGAATGGAAGCCTGGATTTCCACTTCATGACCTTCGAAGACCGCCTCGAGACCGATGACGTTGGCGTAGTCGGTCAGCGCCTCGCGCTTGGTTACCGACACCGCGATGCCGCGTTCCTTGGCGAGGAACGGGGCATTGATGGAGTTGATTTTTTCGTCGTCGTAAAAGTCGGGCAACAGGCCGACCAGCGCGGCGGCCGCGAACGGATCGGCCGGGTAGCCGGCGAAATCGCCGCCCAGGAAGATTTTCAGCATCCGCGGCGCGCCGTCTACGAGTTGGCCGAGGAGGCAGCCGATTTTCTCGGTCAGTTTCAGGGCCGGTTGAATCCGTTTGAGCAGTTCCGGCTCGATCTTCGGGGCGTTGACCGCGTTTTTGATGTTGCCGTGTTGCAAGAAGTCGATCATCTGGTAAACGATCGCCACCGCGACGTTGTCCTGCGCCTCGTTCGTCGAGGCGCCCAGGTGCGGCGTCACCACCACGTTGTCCAGGGCGAAGAGTGGCGATTCGGTGCACGGCTCGGTGATGTAGACGTCCAGCGCCGCGCCGGCCACCTTGCCGCTCTGCAGCGCCGCCAGCAGGTCGGCCTCGTTGACGATGCCGCCGCGCGCGCAGTTGATGATCCGCACGCCGGTCTTCATCTTGGCGATGGTTTCGGCGTTGATCAGGTTCAAGGTTTTGTCGCTCTTCGGCACATGAACGGTCACGTAGTCGGCTTCGGCGAGCACCTCGTCGAAGGTGGCCGGAACCGCGCCCAACTCGGCGATTTTATCGGCGACCACGAAGGGGTCGTGGACGAGCACCCGCATGCCCATTCCCAGCGCCCCGGCCACGACCACCTTGCCGACGTTGCCGAAGCCCAGCACGCCGAGGGTTTTGCGAAAGACCTCGACGCCCATGTACTTGGATTTTTCCCACCGGCCGGCCTTCAGCGCCGCGCAGGCCGCGGGAATCTGGCGGGACAGCGCCATCATCATCGACAGTGTGTGTTCGCCGGTCGCCACGTTGTTGCCGCCCGGCGTGTTCATCACCACGATGCCCATCTTGCCGGCGGCGGGCAGATCCACGTTGTCCACACCCGAACCGGCGCGGCCGATCGCCTTGAGGCGCGGGCATTTTTCCATCAATTCGGCGGTGACCTTGGTACTACTGCGTATAATGAGGCCGTCAGCTTGCGAGAGCGCGGCGACCAGGTCGTCGCCTTTCAGGCCGGTGCGGTAATCAACCTCGACGCCGGCGGTCTGCTTGAGGATTTCCAGGCCTTTTTCGGAGAATTTGTCGCTGACCAAAATACGCATGGCACACTCCTTGTTTTCACTGGGCCAAATTGTTGCCTGAATGAAACTGGGAGACACGATTTAGAGCCGCGAATCGACCATAAACAAGCGCGCGGGCGCTGTCAAGCAATAATCCAAAAGTTCTATGATTCCAAGCAATTCTAGGCCTTTGGCAACGTCACGGTGAAGCGGGTTCCCTCGCGAATGTTGTCGGTTGAACGGTCGGCCATGGCAATCGAGCCGCCCATGACATCCACCAGCGCCTTGACGATGCTCATGCCGAGGCCGAGGCCACCTTTTTCCGAGAAGCGGGCATATCGCTTGTAGATTTGTTGCTTGACCAGATTGGGAATCCCGTCTCCGTTGTCTTCCACCTGTATCTGCCAGTGTTGCCCGTCCGGCGAATCAGTCACCGAAATCGCCAACCATTTTTGCTCCTTGGAATTGTGGCGGATCGCGTTGGACATCAGGTTGACGAAGATCTGCCCCGCCAGTTGGTGACCGAGGATGAACTGATTGGGCTGGACGGATAATTCGGCGGTGAACGGGGTGTCGCTGAATTGCTCGCGCACGATTTCCAGGGATTCCTGAAGCATCCGGGGCAACGGCAGCGGAATGAACGACGACGGATTCAAATGGCGGATCGTCATCAGCTCGCGGACCCGGTCGATGAGGTTGGCGCACCGGCGCGCTCCGGAAAGGGCCTTTTGACGCTGCTTTTCCTGATTTTCGTTGAGCCGGCCGAACATTTCGTCGCCGAGCAGATCCATGTTGCCGACGATGATGTGCAGCATGTTGTTGACGTCGTGCGTCAACACATCGTTGTAAAATTCCGCCGTTTCCTTTTCGGCGATCAATTCGTTTTGCAGGGCGATGCGTTCGGACAAATCCCGGATGAAGGACATGCTGGCGGGTCGGCCTTCGTACTCGATGGTGGTGGCGTTGAACTCGACCGTGACGGTTTTACCGCCACGCGAGAGCAGGTCGCCCTGATAGATTTCCTTCGGCACCCGACCGGAAATCCGCCGTTGATAGCGGTCGAGCATGAGGTCGCGTTCCTCGATGGTCATGATCCGGGTGATGTCCATGCCGACCATGTCGGAGACGGTATACTCCAGCATATCGGCCAACCGTTTGTTGACGAACTTGAAAACGCCGTCCTGGCAGATCATGATCCCGTCGTTCGCCCATTCGATCAGGGTGCTGTATTTGCGCTGGCTTTCCCGCAGGTCCTGCAGCAATTGATCTTTCTCGATCGCCAGCGCCAACTGACCGGCGATCGCCTCGAGCAGGGCCTGATCCTCGGCGTTCGGTGGATTCATCGCCAGGTAGATCAGGGAACCGAAAATCTGGCCTTTACTGACCAGCAGACTGACTCGGGCGTCGCCCAGGCGGGCTTCGTTGATTTTCCCGCGCAGCCGTTCGCCCAGCCCCGGCCAATCCACCAGGCGCAGCGGGAGTTGTTCGATCAGGTGATTTTGAATCCAGGTCGGTTCGTAAGGCAGATCGGCGATCCCGGAAATGATTTCCTTGGGCATGCCGCGATGGGCGACGACCCTGGCGAAGCCCGTCCGCCGATCCAGCGAATGGATGCAGGCCATCGGCAGGCGGAGGATCTGCATGCTGATCAGCAGCAATTTCTCCATCAGGGCTTTCAACTCGCCGCCTTCGGCAATCAAGTTGCTGATCCGGCTGAACGTGGCCAACTGGGCGTTGCGCGCGGCCAAGGCGTCCTGGGCTTCTAACGCCGTCTCGGCCGGAGACAACAACAACATTTGGCGATAGGGGTAACCGTCGGGCGGGGTCACCGGGGCGCTGCTCAACATGATCGGAATCGATTGCCCGTCGCCGCGTTGCACCCGGATCGGCAGTTGAATCTTGTCGCGGAGCCGAAGTTGATCCTTGACCTGCTCGTAAATCGCCTTATCGGGAATCACCAGCGAGAGCGGTTTGCCGGTCAGGTCTTTCGCCGAATAATCGAGCAGCGACTGGATCGCTCCACCGGCGACGCGGACCCGGCTTTTCCCGTCGAGGAGCAGGAACGCGGCATTCACCGCGCCGAGCGCTTCCCCGCAGAACCAGTCGGTATCCAGCGCCGCGACTTGTCGAGTCATGGATTTGGATGGTCCCGGCATTTCGCTCTCCCCGGACGTCGCTCGCGGACGTCTCCACCCGAAATGGCCGTTATTTTATCCCAATCGCCGGAACAAATCAGTCCGGTGATCGGCTACAGGTTCGCCTTCAACCAATCGCTGACGTAGGTGACGAATGCCGGATCGGTCGCCGCGGTCGGGTCGGCGTATTCGCCGATCGTGCCCTTCGACGGCTCGAAAAAGTGGTTGAGTTTGTCGAACAGGCGGAACGTGTACCGGGAATTTCCGCTCAGGGCTTTGCGGAAACCGTCGGCGTGTTTCGGGAAAACCTGCAGATCCAAGCCGCCCTGCACGTGCAGGATCTTGGCGGTGGTCTTTTTCAGGTCGTCGACCGGCGTCATGGCCATCATTTCGCGGTAGTAATTCAAATACACGGGGCGGCCGCCGATGACGGTGTAATTCAGGTCCGGTTTTTCCTTCGCCAGCCGCAACACGGTGACGACCGGCGATTTTTCCCAGGCCGCCGGATTGGCGTTCTGTTCGAATTGAACGCGGTTTTTCACCTGTTCGATCGCCAGATCCGATAAGGGCGTGTCGCACGGCGCCAGGAGCACCAGGGAGACGATGTCGTTTCGTTTCGCGGCGGTCATGATCGCCACGTTGGCGCCTTCGCCCAGGCCGATCAACGCCAAGCGCGAGGCATCGATGTCGGGCCGTGTCTTCAGGTAATCCAGAAGCGCTTCCGCGTCCTGAATCTGGACCGAGAGGAAGTTGCGGGCGATGTCCCCTTCGCTGTCGCCGGTGCCGCGGTCGTCCATGCGCAGGACGGCAAATCCCGCCTTGCTGATTTGATCGAGCATCAAGCCCGTGCCGACGTTGATGTTGGCCGACGGCGAGTTGCCGTCGCGGTCCTGCAAGCCGGAATCGGAGAGGAAGACGAGCGCCGGAATACGGCCGACCAGGCCGCGGGGCTTGGTCAGCACGCCGCTGTATTTCCCGGCCGGTGTTTTCAGTTCGACGTCCTCGTACAACAAGTCGCTGCTGATGATCTTGACCGGGTTCGCCTCGGCGGCGCGTTCGCCTTCGTATTTGACCCGTTCGGCGATGAACCCCTGCATCGGTGATTCGATTTTCAGGATCTGACCGTTTTTATCGGCCCAGATGATCATCCCCACGTCGCCGCGGTTCAGGAAGTATTTGTGCGCCATGAAGAAGCCGTTTTTCAGGGAAACCGCTTCCCACGCCAGATGTTTCAGCGTTACCGGCTCGGCGAGCCGCAACTCGGACGGGATCGCCACCGAAAACTGCTGTTCGCCGCCCACGCGGTGCGAGTACCGCTGGATGAGCAAGTGGAGGTGATGCCAGACGCCGACGTCGACGATCATCGTCGAGGGGGTGACCTGCAAACGTTTTTCGCGTTTCTGGGTTCCCTGCTGGACCTCGATCAACAGCTCGCTGTTGCCGTAGGTCGCGCCCAGCGCCTGCGGCAGGGCCTGAATCGCCACCTCGCGTTGGTAACTGTGAATCGGACCGTTCAGATTCCGCATGACCAGACGGGTGAAGTCCTTGGTTTCACTGTCGCCTTCCTTCAGGGTTCCCTGGGATTCGGTGACGATCTGGCCGTTGGACTCGAAACTGATGGAAAACCGTTCGGCGCCGACGATTTTGCCGTTTTCGCTGATTTCGAAAACGCCGCTGATTTCGTCGACCGCCAGCGCCGGAGCGATCAGACAGGCAAGAATGGTCGCCGCCAAAAGGGCGATATGGAAAACGCGCATTTTCAACTCCCTTACGAACGCAATTGGGTGCTATTTGTAGCAGATAACACCCGATGTGACCATCGGTTCAATAAAACAATTGCAGGCCTCCGGAGGCCGTGCTAACTTGCTGCAAATTCCACCGGCGCGCGGTGGTCTGGAGGATCGGCAATGCTCTGGAAAAAACTAGCTATTTTCATTTTTTTCGCCATTTTCACCTTAAGCCTGGCCGCCTGTTCCTGGACGCAGTACCAGGGCGCGTTGGACCGTACGGCCAGCCCGCCGGCCCTGAATCTGGCGGAGATCCCGGCCTTCGACTACGATCGGGCGACGCCCGACATCGCCGCCGAGGTCAAGGAAAACAAACAGAACTACCAGGTTTATTTCGTTAAAATCCGCAAAAACGACTTTTCGCTGCGCAGTAAAAACGCGCGGGCCTTCTATTTCGAACAGAAGACCGCGCCGGGTGAAAAACGGCCGCTTTTGATCTGCCTGCCGCCGACCGGCGGGCCGATCGAACTGGCCAAGGGCTTTGCCGAGTATTACGCCCAACAGGGCTTCCATACGATCACGTTCTACCGGCGCGAGATGTTCTTCAACCCGAAAAAGGATTTGGAATACAACGTCAACCTGATCCGCCAATCGGTGATCGACGTGCGGCGGGCGCTCGATTATCTCGCCCAGAAGCCCAATGTGGACATGGATCGCGTCGCCGTCATGGGCGTCAGCCTGGGCGGGATCATCGCCAGCCTGGTCAGCGAGGCCGACGGGCGGGTCAAGGCGACCGCCATGCTCGTTTCCAGCGGCAATCTGCCCAAGATCATGGCCACCTCGCAATACGGCCGGGTGGCGCGCCTGCGCAACGGCCTGATGGAACAATACAAGCTGGGCTGCCGGGAGGAACTGATCAACTACGCCCGGCAATCGATGGCGGTGGTCGACCCGATCACCTACGCCGACCGTCTCGATCCGGCGCGGGTGCTGATGATCAACGGCTACCAGGACAACATCATCAAAATCTCGGCCGCCGAGGATACCTGGCGGGCGATGGGCCAGCCGGAATGGCGCACCTTGCCGGTCGGTCACTACAGTTCGTTTATTTTGATCGGGCAAGCCAAGCGGTGGACGCTGGCGCATTTTCGGAAGGTGCTGGGCCTGCCCTCGTAGCGATTCGCGAAAGGAAACTCGACCATGCGCAAAACTTTTGTGCTGGACACCAACGTCTTTCTACACAATCCGCGCGCCTTGTTCCTGTTCGAGGACAACAATCTGGTCATCCCGATCACCGTGATCGAGGAAATCGATAAATTCAAAAAGGACTTCAGCGAGATCGGGCGCAACGCGCGCCTGACCAGCCGCTTTCTCGACGAACTGCGCACCAGGGGCGACCTGGTCAAAGGCGTCCCGCTCGATTCGGGCGGCACGGTGCAGGTGGACATCGGCGCCTATTCCGATCCGGACATCGGCAACGTGCTGATCGAAAGCAACGCCGACCGGCGGATTTTGCAGTCCGCTCTGCACACCAAGAAAACGCTGGTCCAGGGCGGCCGGAGCGCGCCGGTCATCCTGGTCACCAAGGACACCAACCTGCGCATCAAAGGGCACGCCCTGGGCCTGGACGTCGAGGACTTCGAAAACGCCAAGGTCAATATCGACGAGTTGTATTCCGGCCGGATGGATCTCAAAGTCCCGCCCGCCCTGATCAACCGTATCTATCAAGAATCCGAGATCGACCTCGAAACGATCCGGCAGATCGTCAAGCAGCAGCAACCGACCGCGCCCGACAACGGCGACGGCGAGGGCCGGATCTACGCCAACCAATTTCTGCAACTGCTCGACGAAACCAACGAAAAGACCGGCGCCCTGGCGCGAGTGGACCCGCTTTGCCAGAAGATCGAACTGCTGCGCAAAACGAAGCACTCGATTTTCAACATCAATTATCGGAATCGCGAGCAATGCTTCGCCTTCGACCTTTTGCAGGACGACCGCATCCGGCTGGTCACCCTGGTCGGCATGGCCGGCACCGGGAAAACCCTGCTGGCGCTGGCGGCCGGCCTGCACAAGGTCATCAACGAGAACATCTACCAGCGATTGCTGGTCAGCCGGCCGATCTATCCGCTCGGGCGCGAGCTCGGGTTCCTCCCGGGCGATCTCGACGAAAAGTTGCGCCCGTGGATGCAACCGATTTTCGACAACCTCGAATTCCTGCTGGCCAGCCCGACCGACAAGGCGCAGCAATATACCTTGCTCAACGACTACCTCGACGACGGCCGCATCGAACTGGAGGCGCTGACCTACATTCGCGGGCGCTCGATCCCGAACGTGTTTTTGCTGATCGACGAGGCGCAGAACCTGACGCCGCACGAGATCAAGACCACGATCACCCGCGCCGGCGAAGGCACCAAGATCGTCCTGACCGGCGATCCGTACCAGATCGACAACCCGTATCTCGACTCCAATTCCAACGGCCTGACCTATGTGGTGGAACGCCTGAAGGGGCAGTCGATCGCGGGACACGTCACCCTGGTGAAGGGCGAGCGCAGCCCGTTGGCCGAACTGGCGGCCAAGGTGCTGTAGCGAGGCGCCCGAAACCTCCATTGTCAGGGAAGCCGAGTCCCGGTAAAACACTCATTCAAACGATTCCTCCCTCCGGCCGCGCGGCCGGCAAGGAAAGGAGCTGGGCCATGGCCAATGAGTTGCTGGGTAAAGGCTATCTTCAGGTTTATACCGGCAACGGCAAAGGCAAGACGACCGCCGCGCTCGGCCTGGCGTTTCGGGCCTGGGGGCGAGGCTTGCGCACCTATATCGGCCAGTTTATGAAAGGGCAGTTTTATGCCGAACTGTCGGCCGCCGAGCGGACCGGCGGCGCGGTCACGATCGAACAATACGGCAAGGATACGTTGATTCACGTGACCAATCCGCCCGCCCCGGAAGACGTTGCCATGGCGCAGGCGGGGCTGGAAAAATTGCGCCAGGCGCTGGCGAGCGGAAAATACGATCTGGTGGTGGCCGATGAAATCAATACGGCTCATTTTTTTCACCTGGTCACCGTCGCGGAAATGAAAGACCTGGCGGCCCGCCGTCCCGCCGGCGTGGAACTGATTTTCACCGGCCGGTACTGCCCGGCGGAGATCACGGCGCTGGCCGATCTGGTTACCGAGATGCAAGAGACCAAACATTACTACCGGGACGGCGTTCCGGCCCGAGACGGCATCGAGCGATAAAATATGCGCGCTTTAAAATTATTTGCTCCCCTGATCGCGATTCCGGTTTTGGCTTTGATCGGCCTGGCCATCTGGTTGGCGTTCGGCGACCGCGTCGCGGGTTCGGCGAAGGATTGGCAGCTCTTTCAGGATCAAAAGGACCCGGTCTGGAACAACCGACCGACGCTGGCGGACGCGACCGAGGGCGAGAAGGACGCGTTTGATTTCACCCGCAATCACATGGAATTTCCGCAGGAATGGTGGTATTTCAACGTTCACCTGATGGACGAGAAAGACCGCCGCTACGGCTTGATGATCGCTTTTCTGAAGACCGGTCAGATTCTCGGCTCACTGACCCTGGTCCGGCACGAAAAACATTTTTCGATGCAACAACCCGGCCTGGTGGAACTGAACCCGGAAACGCTGACCGTCGCCGGGCCTTCGACCACGTTGCGCCAGTTGGACCCGGGCAAGTACGAGTACGAATTCGCGCTGGAGCATCCGCTGGCCGAGATCAAACTCAAAATGAAGGCCAACAAGAAACCGTTGCCGGTCGGCGGCGCCGGCCTGATCGACATGGGGCCGGGCGGCGAGAGCTATTATTACTCGCTGACCAACCTGTCGGTGGAAGGCGAAGGCGAGATTCGCGGCAGCAAGGTCAAATTGCAGGGCAAGGGATGGATGGATCATCAATGGGGCAATTGGAACGACCGCGATTTCGACCAATGGCACTGGTATTCGATCCAACTGGCCGATCAGACCGAAATCATGATCTTCGAGTTCCGCCGCCACAGCAAAATGCTCAATCCCGTTTGCGACATCTACTATCCCGACGGCACGACCAAGCACAATCTGCCGTTTACGATCAGTTCGCTCGGCAGTTGGGTCAGCCCACGCACCACGCGGAGTTGGTCGGTCGGCTGGCGCATCCGCCTGCCCAGCGAGGAGTTGGACCTGCAAGTGCTCCCCGACCAGGAAGATCAGGAAGTGACGGACGCCTTGTGGGAAGGGGTTTGCCACGTCGAAGGTACGCGGAATATGAAACCGATCGCCGGCCTGGCCTTCTACGAGGCACGGCACCGCACCTGGTAGGAAAATCCCCCGCGTCCCTTCGCGTTAAATGATACCCGCCTTGAGCAGGTCGTGCAGGTGGATCACGCCGATGATGCGGTCCTCGGCCGGCGCCTCGTAAACCAGCAGCACGCTGACCAGATGCTGTTCCATCAGGTGCGCGGCGCGCGAGGCCAGGGCGTCGGCGGCGACTTTTTTCGGCGTCGTGGTCATGACCCGGCGCGCGGGCAGGGTGGAAAAATCGCCGAATTTTTGCAGCGCCCGCCGCAAATCGCCGTCGGTGATGATCCCCGCCAGGCGGCCTTCGCCGTCGACGACGATGGTCGTGCCCAGGCGTTTGGCGCTCATCTCCAGCAACACTTCGGTCATCGGCTGTTCCAACCCGACCTGCGGCAGCTCGGCCCCTTGGTGCATCAGGTCGTGCACTTTGGTGAGCAGTCGCTTGCCCAGCGTGCCGGCCGGATGGACCCGCGCGAAATCCTCCGCCGAGAAACCGCGCTGTTCGAGCAGCACGACCGCCAGCGCGTCGCCCATGGCGATTTGCGCGGTGGTGCTGGCCGTCGGCGCCAGGCCCAGCGGACAGGCTTCCTCGGCGACGCCGGTATCGAGTGTGACATCGGCGATCTGCGCCAGATGCGAGTTCGGCGCGCCCGTCATCGCGATGATCGGCACACCCAGGCGGCGCAGGCTGGGCAGCAGGGCGAGCACCTCGTTGGTTTCGCCGCTGTTGGAGATGACCAGCGTCACGTCCGATTTGTGCACGACCCCCAGATCGCCGTGCGCGGCTTCGGCCGCGTGCAGGAAGAAGGCGGGCGTTCCGGTGCTGGCCATGGTGGCGGCGATTTTCGCGCCGATCAGGCCGGACTTGCCCATGCCGATCACGACGGCCTTTCCCTGGCAGGCAAGGAGAATGTCCACCGCTCGCGTCAGGCTGTCGCCCAGGCGGGCGGCCATGGACTGAATGGCTTGCGCCTCGATCTGCAAAACCCGTTTGGCTCGTTCGTGTGAAGTCATGATGTTTTCCTACACCGCGCCGCTATCCGGGGCAAGCAGCCGCCGCACGGCGTCCAGATCGGCGGGCGTGTCGATGCTGATGGTCGCGTGGGGAGTGAGCGGACAGGCGATCGCCACCCCGCGCTCGAGGGCCCGCAATTGCTCCAGCCGCTCGACCTGTTCCAGCGCCGAAGGCGGCCAGGAGGCGTATTCCAACAGGAAATCGCGGCGGTAAACGTACAGACCCAGGTGTTTGTAATAAACGGGCAGCGGCCCGGCGTCGCCGACCGTCCAGCGGCCGTCGGCGACGGTGAAAATGTCGCGGGCGAAGGGGATCGGCGCGCGCGAGAAATAGATCGCCCGCTCGCGCGAATCGACCACGACTTTGACGCAGTTCGGGTTGAAAATCTCGTGGCGATCGGCGATGACGGCCCGCAAGGTGCCGAAGCGCAACGCCGGGTCCGCGAAAAACGGCGCGAGCGCGTCGTCGAGCATCCGCCCGTCGAACAGGGGCTCGTCGCCCTGTACATTGACAATCAGGTCGGCGTCCAGTCCGGCGGCGACCTCGGCGATGCGGTCGGTGCCGCTGACGTGATCGGCCCGGGTCAGGCGGACGGTTCCCCCGACGGCTTCCACCGCGTTGGCGATGCGGGTGTCGTCGGTCGCGACGATGGTCTGCGCCAGTCCCGGATGGCGGGCCACCCGCTCGTAGACATGGGCGATCATCGGGCGGCCGTGAATGTCGGCCAGGGGCTTCCCCGGCAGGCGGCTGCTGGCGTAGCGGGCGGGAATGACGGCAATAATTTTCATCGCGTTTTCGTCTCTTTGTTCACGACTGGCGGCAATCTAGCAAAACGGGGCCGGAATGCAACCCAAACGGTGCCGCGCCGGTTCGCCAGGAGAATTTATTTGACAGAAAACGCTTCCAAAGTTAAGAGGAATCATTTAGGATTTTCAAGGGAAAGCGGGAGAATGAAGCACGGTCGATTGCAAAATCTGTTCAGCCGATCCATGACGCATCGGAAGGTGCACTTCACTTCGTGCGACCCGGTCAAACACACGATTCGGCGGGTCCGGGAAGTGGTGGAAGCCGCCCTCGACGCGGGCACCGACGGTTTTCTGCTCGGCGGTTCGACGGGCGTCGACCGCGCGATGGTCGAACGCTACGGCCGCACCATCCGCGAGTGCCTGGACGAACGTTTCCCCGGCGATCCGGAGCGCCCCCCCTTGTTGCTTTTTCCTTCCAGTGCGGCTACCGGCCTTGCCGACGCGGCGGACGGTATCCTCTTTCTTTCGTTGCTCAATTCGAACGACGTGCGCTACCTGATTCGCGAACAGAGCGGCGCCGCGCCCTATCTGCCGGCCATCGGGCTGGCGCCGATCGGCTGCGGGATGATCATGTTCGAGCCGGGCGGCACGGCGGGCCGGATCGGTCATGCCGATTTGCTGCGTCCGGACGACTGGCAGACCGCGCTGGGTTACGCGGCCGCGGCGGCGGCGTTCGGCTTCGACACCGTTTACCTCAACGCGGGTAGCGGCAGCCCGCAGCCGATTCCGGCGGCGACGATCCGCCCGATCGCCGAAATCATCCGTAAGCCGCTCCTGGTCGGCGGCGGCCTCAAGGACGCCGATCAGGTCCGGGAAGCCGTCGCGGCCGGGGCGGATGTGATCGTCACCGGCACGGTGGTCGAGAACAATCCACGGGTCGGCGAAAGCCTGGCCGCCATCGTCCGGATCGTGCACGAGCAACCGCCGCGTTATCCGGCCGGGCTGCCGGACGTCTGAAGCGGGGAGGCCCATCGCCATGAAACTGACCCTGGTGGCGCCGGCGACCGACGTCTCCCGCCGCACCGGCCGGCGTCCGAAGGGCACCCCGTTCTTTCATTATTACAAGCTGGGCATCGCCACGCTGGCGGGCGCGACGCCGCCGGACATCGAGGTCGAGGCCGTCGACGAGATGGTCGATCTCTGGGATCCGCGCACGCATCCGACCGACGGGGTGGCGATCAGCGCGTTGACGGCCCTGGCGCCGCGGGCCTATCAGCTTGCCCGCACGCTGCGCGAGCGCGGCATCCCCGTCATCCTGGGCGGGATGCATCCGACCTTTCTTCCGGAGGAGGCCGGGCGGCATGCCGACGCCGTGGTGACCGGCGCGGGCGAATTGGTTTGGGAACAGGTCTGCCGCGATTGGCAGCGCGGGGCTTTGAAACCGGTTTATGCCGCGTGCCAAAACGACACCTCGATCCACGTTCCGCCGGCGCGGCGCGACATCTTCCGCAATCCGTTCTATCCGCCGCTCGACATCATTCAATTCTCGCGCGGTTGCGTGCACCGTTGCCGGTTCTGCTCGGTCAACGCGTTTTTCCGGGGGCGCTATCATTACCGGCCGATCGCGGAGGTGCGGGCGGAACTGGCCGGCTGCCGGCGCAAGCACCTGATGGTGGCCGACGACAACCTGTACGGCGACCGCGCATACTGCCTCGAAGTACTGGGCGCGCTGGCGCCGCTCGGCCGTTACCTCGGCATTCAGGGCACTGTCGATATGGCTTTTGACGGCGAGGTGATGGCGGCGGCGCGCGCGGCGAAGGTCGGCGCGGTGTTCGTCGGCATCGAAAGCGTCGTCACGGAATCGCTACGCGAGGCCGACAAGCTGCACAATCAAATCGAACGCTACGCCGAGGCCATCGCTTCGTTTCACCGGCACGGGATTTTCGTCGAAGGCGGGCTGATGTTCGGCTTCGATCACGACGAGCCCGACGTGTTCCGGCGGACGCTCGATTTCGTCGACCGCATCGACCTGGACGTGGCGCAGGTGGCGATTGTCACGCCGATGCCCGGCACGCGGCTGTTCGCCGAACTGGACGCGGCCGGCCGCCTCACCGACCGCGATTGGGCGCATTACGACTGCAACAACGTCGTTTACCGGCCGGCACGAATGACGCAGCTCGAACTGCTCAACGGCGTCGAATGGTTCCGGCGCGAATTCTACCGGCGGCGCGCTATCGCCCGGCGGGCATGGAAAGGCCGGCGCTGGTTCGACCTGACGACGCTGGCCACCCAGGCGGCCCTGAACCTCGGGTTCCGCCGCAACCACCAACTGGGATTGGATTACCCGCCATGAAACAGGGACAGACCGCGTCCGCCAAATGGTGCTTCACGCACCGGGTCGAACTGGCCAGCCTGATCGGCGTCGTCGGCTTTTTCTTTTTCCCGTGGTTTCCGCAATCGCTGCTGCGGCTCACGGCCGATCTTTTATCGTCTCGCCCGGAGGGTTTGATCCGCCTGGGTTACGTGCTGCTGGCGATTCTCAACCTGCTGGCCTCGGCCCTGCGGATTTGGGCCGGCGGCACGCTGGGCGGCGCCCGCATGATGGCGGTGCAGGTGCAGACCAACGCCATGATCACCGCGGGGCCCTACTCGCGTGTCCGCAATCCGATTTATCTCGCCGATATTCTGACGCTGGCGGGGATGGGGCTGGTCGTGCCGCCGCCGGGCTCGTTGGTCGTCTGGCTGCTGCTGGTTTACGTTTACCCGCGGATCATGTCCTACGAGGAAGAAAGCCTGGGCCGGGCGCTCGGCGAACCTTACCTGGAGTATCAGCGGCGCGTGGCGCGACTCGACTGGAGTTTCCGGCCGCTCGTGCCGCCGACCACGGGCGTATTTTCCTGGCGCGAAGGACTGCTCAACAATTTCATTTACCTGCCGCTGGTGCCGGGCTTTCTGGTGTGCGCGCTGACGGGCGTCTTGTGGCACGGCGTGCTGGTCGGCGCCGCCGGGCCGCTGGGCTGGGTCGGCCTGCATTTCTGGCGGAACTTCAAAAAAGACGGATTGACGCGTGATGGCCGCAAGCAAACCGATTGAGGTCGCCGTCGTCGGCGCGGGCCCGGCCGGCTGCGTGTTGGCCCATCGGCTCGCGGCGGGCGGCGCCGGCGTCGCCCTTTTCGATCCGTCCCATCCCCGCGAGAAAGTGTGCGCCGGCGGTATCGGCGCCCGCGCCCGGGAAATGTTTCCCGAACTGGAGGAACTGGTTCCGCTCGGCCGACAGGGAACCGGCCTGCGCCTGGTCGGCCCGTCGGGCGGCATGTTACAGGTCTCCGGCGAGGGTAAAACATTCGCGATCGATCGCCTGATCCTCGACCGGTTTCTCCTGGACCGGGCGATTGCCGCCGGGGCCGAATGGCACGCGTTGAAAGTGACCGACATCCGGCGATCCACCGACGGATTCACGCTCGTCGCCGGCAACCGGTCCTGGCCGGTGCGCGTGCTGGTCGGCGCGGACGGCGTTTTTTCCCTGGTGCGGAAAACGTTTCTCGGCCACATCCCCAAGCGTCATCGGGCGTTCGGTGCGCACGTGCTGGTCGACCGGCTCGATCCGCCTTCGGCCTTGCTGAAATTTTTCGGCGACCGGCGCGGCTACGCCTGGGTATTCAACCGGCGCGACCGCTCGTCGGTCGGCGTGGGGTTGCCTGATTCCCATCGGCGCGATTGGCGGGAAATCCTGGCGCGTTTCTTCGCCGAACAAGCGCCGGGTCGGCCGTTGCCGCGACTTCTCGCCTGGTCGCTGCCACAAGCCTCCGGCCGTGATTTTTTCAAGCTGCCGACCGGCGGCGACGATTGGCTACTCATCGGCGACGCGGCGGGGCACGTCGATCCGCTGACCGGCGAGGGCATCTGGTACGCCATGTGGGACGGCTGCCTGGCCGCCGAGGCGATTCTCGCCGGTCAGCCGTCCTTTTATGAAAACAGTTGGCGCGACGCCTATCTGGAGCGCTTCGAATTGCACCTGCGGTTCGCCTCGCTGCTGGAGCGCGGCCGGCTGTTGGATCTGCTGTTCGCCCTGGGCCGGTTTCCGGCGGTGGGCTCGCGGTTGTTTTCGTTGATCGGCGGGAAATAGACCGGCCGGCTTTTCAAACCCGTGGCGGCATTTGCCGGCGGGCATCCTTCCGAAACAAAACGAGGTTGTTGGTGAACACCAGGCTGGTCGCCAGAAAGTCGGGAATCAGCGAACCCCGGCGCGGCAACGGCGGCGGCAGGAAGCGCCGGGCAATCGCCGGCAGCGTGGTGATTTTGCGGCAGGCCTCCCAATAGAGTTGGGTCAGCCGCTCGGGCGAAATGTTTTTCGGCCGATAGACACAGGTGTAGGAGTCGTACCGCGACCAGTCGGTGGTCAGCAGCCGGTCTTCCGCCCGCAGGCGCTGAAAGAGCGGAGTGCCGGGAAACGGCGTCAGCAGGTACAGCGAGATCATCGGGATTTTTTCCGCCAGCATGAAGCGCACGTTCTCGGCGATCGATTGCTCGGTGTCGTTCTCGAAGCCGATGATCATCCCCGCCAACACGATCACGCTGTGACGGCGGTAGCGGCCGATCAATTCGCGATACCGGCTCGGGTGATTGACGCATGATTTGTTCACCGCCGCGAGGTTTTCCTCGCTGACGTTTTCGATCCCGCAGACCGCCATCTGAAAGCCGCTGCGCGCCGCCAGGCGCAGCAGTTCCTCGTCCGCCGCGAATTCGAGGTTGAGCTGCGCCGACCAGGAAACGTCGAGCGGAATCAAGGCTTCGAACAACGCCCGCGCGTACTGCTTGTCGGCGGCGAGGTTGTCGTCCACGAAAAAAATGTAACGGCTGGTCCGCCGGATGGCGCGCACGTCCTCGAGCACCTCGGCGACGGGCCGGTGGCGGTACGACTTGCCGTAGATTTGCGTCACCGTGCAGAAATCGCAGCGATGCGGGCAGCCGCGCGTCGTCTGGACCGGTCGCAGCAGGGTGTAGTAACGGTTGTTGCCGATCAAGTCGAAACGCGGCGCGGCCAGGTTTTGCAGCGAATGAAAACCCGCGGCCCGGTACCGCGGCTGCAAGCCGCCGCCGGTCGCGTCCGCCAACACCTGCCGCCAGAGATCCTCCGCTTCGCCCAGCACGATCGCATCGGCATGGGCGGCGGCCTCGTCGGGATTCAGCGTAACGTGCGCGCCGCCGAGGATCACTGGTGTGCCCCGCGAGCGGAAATGATCGGCGATTTGATAGGCGCGCGGCGCCCGCTGCGTCAGGACGCTCAAGGCCACGACATCGGCGGGCTCCAGGCCGCTGACCGGCGCCAGCGCGTCGATTTGGATTGCGATGTCCCATTCCGGTGGCGTCAGTCCGGCCAGGTACGGCAGGGTCAGGGTGCGCATGCCTTCGCGGTTCAGACGCGCCGGCATGCCGTTGGCCAGCAACCTGGTCGGCTCGATGAGCAGTAAGCGGGAGCGGGCAACCGACATTTAGTCTCCATTGGGGATGATTCGCGCCGGAATTCTTTTGCTACTATAATTTCCATTGAATAGAATTGACAATAGTTAAGGGAATCGGTATGAAAATAACGGGGGCAGAAAAGGTCGCAAAGGTGCAGGTTTCTTCGCGGGCCGTATTGTGGGCGGTGGGCTGTTTATGCCTGTTGTTCGCGCTGTTTCCGCCCGCCACGCCGGCCGCCGCCGAGTCCGTCCACGGAAAATTCTGGATCGATCAAGGGCAGCAGATGCTGCATGTCTGGGGCACGCCCTATGAAATGGGCTACGCGCACGGTTATTTCCTCGGCCCCCAAATCCTGGAACTGATGTCCGTCTATACATTTCCGCCGGAAGGCTTCGGCACCTGGCTGTACGACCTGGCGCGCTCGTTCATTTGCAACACGTTCGATTTCACCGACCCGGAATTGATGGACGAAGTGCGCGGCATGCTCGACGGCATGATCGCCGGCGGCGTCGAATCCTACGTGGAGGTGCTGGGCCGCGAACTCGATGTGCTGGACCTGCTCACATTCAACGGCCTGAACGACATCAACGCGCTGCGTTGCGCCTCGCTGATCGGCTGGGGCGACGCGACGCTCGCCGACCCCGAACTGAACGGCCAACCGGCCTTCGTGCACAACTCCGATTTCGGCGACGAAACCCGGGAAGCGCCGTTTCTGATCGCTCAACGGTCGCTGGTCATTTCCTACACGCCCAGCGATCCCGAGCGACAGCGCTTCCTCACGATCGGCAATCCCGGTACACTCGGCGCGGCGGTGGCGCTCAACGAGAGCGGCGTGGCGGTGGGGCTCAATCTGGGGATGGCCCTGAACCACAATCCCGACCCCGATCTGGACCCGAAACCCACGCTAGAAGGTTGGACTTCTCGTCAGGCGCTGAGTCGCCGCGACGCCGACGGCGACGGAGCTTACACGATCGAGGATTATTTCCTTTTACTCGAAAACACCTATCAATTCGGCTCCACGATCAATCACGTCATCGGCCCGCGCGCCGCGAGCGATCCGCCCGCCGCGGCGCTGGAAATCAGCAACACCGCCCGGAGCATGCGTTACCCGGCGGACGATCCCAATCTGGCCCCCGATATTTTCATGATCCTCAATTGGGAAGACGTGCTGGTGCCGGAACGCAACGAACACAACGAGGAACGCTATCAGATCGCGATCGACGCCATTTTGAACACTTACCAGCGGAATCTGACGCTGGCCAATTTATGGGATTTTCTTTACCTGATGCAGGTCGACAACACGGGATGCAAGACGATGCAGTCGATGGTGATCCTGCCGGAAACCGGACGGTTCGCGCTGGCGATCTCCGATGTGGACTCGCTGGCGCCTTCCAAAGAACCGGTCTGGCACGATTTCGCCGAATTGTTCCCGCCGTATGCCGTCTCGCCGTCTCCGGCCGCCGCTTGGATCGATTTGCATCCGGACGACGATGACAATGACGGGGATGACGATACCGTCGGCGACGACGATTCCGCGGGAAACGGAACCGACGACGATACGCCTGGCAATCCCGCCCCCGATGACGATGAGGACGACCAGGATGACAGAGGAGGGTGCATCTGAATGAAGAAGAAAATGTTGCTGGTGTTGCCGAGCCATTATCAGCGCGACGGCAGTCTGATCACGGTGAAAAAAGCCTCGTTGAATTTGAATCTGAGCCTGCCGACGCTGGCCGGATTGACGCCGGCGGATCGCTTCGAGATGCGTATTCTCAACGACTACGTGCATCCCGTCGATCCCGATACCGAGGCCGACCTGGTGGCGATCACCACGCTGACCACCACCGCGCAACGCGCCTACGATCTGGCCGATCAGTTCCGCGCCCGCGGCAAGACGGTCGTGCTGGGCGGCTATCACGTCTGGGCTTTTCCGGAGGAAGCGGCGCATCACGCCGACGCGATCGCGGTCGGCGAGGCCGAGGATATCTGGCCGCAGATCGCCGACGACTATCTGGCCGGCCGGTTGCGCGACCGCTATATCGCGCCGGGGCCGGCCGAACTGGCCGGGCGGCCCGCGCCGCGTTACGACCTGGTGAACATCAAGGATTACAAGGTCGAGGTCTATCCGGTGGAATCCAGCCGCGGCTGCCCGTTCCATTGCGATTATTGCGCCGTCACCGCGTTTCACGGCGGACGGCACCGGTTGCGGCCGCTCGCGGAGGTGCTGCGCAACATCCAGGCGACCGGCAGCCGTTACATCGCCTTTACCGACGACAACATCGTGGCGGACAAGGACTATGCGCGCGAGCTGTTCAAGGCCCTGATCCCGCTGAAAATCCGCTGGATGGCGCAAAGCACCATGCTGCTGGCCGACGACACCGATTTGATCCGGCTGGCGGCGGAAAGCGGCCTGCGCTTCGCGTGGATCGGCGTCGAATCGATCAGCCCGCGCGCGCTCAGCGAGGTACACCGCAAAATCAATCAGGTGCAGGAGTTCGAACGCCGAATCGCCGAGTTCAACGCCAACGGCATCCTGGTCGGCGCGAACATCATCTTCGGCTTCGATCAGGACACGAAGGAAACGTTCCGCGAAACCTACGACTTTCTCATTCGCAACAAGGTCTTTCCGTTCCTCTACATCCTCACGCCGGTGCCGGGCACGAAGGTCTACCAGCGCATGAAGGAGGACGGCCGCCTGCTGACCACCGACTGGTCGCGCTATACCGGTTACGAGACGGTTTATCGGCCGGTCAATTTCACGCCGGAGGAATTGGATGACTTGTATTTCAGCACGCTCGCCGACCTGTTCACCTTCAAGAACAACGTGCACCGCAGCGCGGCGAAAGTCCGCTTGCGCAACCTGAAAGAGGATTTTTTCATTCAGTTGGGCGCGTTCGTGGTCGGCAGCCAGGTCGGCTACGCCGCTCGCCATCGCATCCCGGACTACTGGTAGAGCGCGGCATTAAAAATAGGGCAGAATCCCGCGCTGCAGGTTGTAGCGCACGGCCAGGCTGTTGATCGCCACCGCCACTTGGGTCATGAACGAACCCCACGGACGTTTGATTGACAAGCCGTGATAGAAGCGCCGGGCGATGAACGGCAGGTCGTAGCACTTCCGGTAGAAATCCATGAACTGGCGGTCGAGTTCCGGGGGTGTGAAGCCCTTCGGCCGAAAGACGGTCTGGTAGGACGTGTAGCGCCAATAATCCTTGTGGAGCAGGCGGCCGTCCTTTTCCATGCGGTCGTACAGCCGCGTGCCGGGATACGGCGTGAGAATGTACGGGTTGACCATGAAGCAATTGCGCCGCACGAAATCGAAGGTCCGCGTAAAGGTCTCCGGCGTGTCGTTGTCGAAGCCGAACATCAGGTTCGTGCAGACCGTGATGCCGTATTTTTTGAAGAGCTTCGTCTTGGCGACGTACTCGTCCACCTGATTGACATTCTTCTTGCCGACCGCTTCCAGGTTTTGCTTGTCCAGCGTCTCGATGCCGATCACGGCATAGCGATAGCCGCTGCGCGCCGCAAGAGCCAGCACCCGCTCGTCGTCGGCCAGGCGGATCGACACTTGGCTCATCCAGAAGATTTTCAACGGGATCAGGGCGGAGTACAGCTCCGCGGAGTATTCCAGCTTACCGGCGATGTTGTCGTCGACGAAGCCGATGAACCGGCTGCCGGACGCCCGGATGTCGCGCGCGACCTCATCGACCGGTCGGAAGCGGTACTTGTGGCCGTAAAACGTGGTGACCGAGCAGTAGTCGCAATTGTAAGGACAACCGCGCGTGCTCTCGGCCGGAAAGACGTTGTTGAGGTATTTTTTCTGATCGATCAGATCGTAGCGCGGCACCGGCTGGTTTTTCATGTCGCACAGGCGGTCGGCCTGATAGACCGGCTGCAAGCGGCCGTGGCGGGCGTCGTCCAGCAGGCGTTCCCAAACCAGTTCGGCCTCGCCGACCACCACGGAATCGGCGTGGCGGCGGGTTTCCTCGGTGAACAGCGTGGGGTGAAAGCCGCCCAGCACGACCTTCTTGCCGTTTTCGCGGAAACGCCGGGCGATTTCGTATCCGCGTTGCGAATGCAGCGTCGTCAGCGTGATGCCGACCAAATCGTAATCTCCTTGATAGTCGATTTCGTCGGTGTACTCGTTGGCGATTTCGATCTGCCAGTCGCGCGGCGTCATGCCGGCGAGCAGGTAGACGGACAGGGGGATCAAAAACGCTTTTTTTCGGCGGAGCGGCGTTCCATCGTCCTGCAATTGCGCCGCGCTGACCAAGAGCAGTTTCATCGATGCTCTCCCCATGCGATTGAAATGCATTGTCGTAAAGATAACAGAAATCGCCCCGCGGGTATAGGCGAAAGAGGCCTGTGGCGGTAGGACGAAGGGCCGTTTATTTGCCGACGGCCCGCTCCAACCGGGCGTGCGAGAGGTTCAGGTTGTAAAGGCTTTGCGCCAGGCCCAACCGGGCCAGGGTGACGCGGTTGCGGGCGTCGGTCATTTCCAATCGGGTGCCCAGGCCGTTGTCGAAGCGGATCGCCGACAGTTTGTAGGCCTGTTCGGCCACTTCGAGCGATTTGCGACTGGCGTCCACGATGCCTTCCTGGACCTTGGTTTCGTCGAACAGGCGGGAAATTTCCAAATCGATCGCGCGCGCGGTCTGCTGGTACTGCAATTTGGCGGTGCCGCGCTTGGCGGCCATTTGCTTCATCTGCCCGTAGGAGCGCAGGCCATCGAACAGCGGCACGTGCAGCGAGACGCCGAAGGAGAGCGTCGGCAGCATCTGGTCGTCGGGGTTTTCCGGATAAATCTGCTTGTCGGTGCCCCCCGAATAGGCGTAGGTGCCGTTGGCCTTCAGCGTGGGAAAGTACATCGCGCGGGAGATCTTGTAGGAGTAGTCGTACATTTCCTCTTGCAGTTGCAGGGCGCGCAGTTCCGCCCGCTGAATCTTGGCTTCGTTGAGCAGGGCGCCCTTCGTCGCGTCCAGCGTCCGGTAACTCAATTCGCCGGTGATTTCCACCTCGCGATCCAGCGGTTCGCCGATTGTGAAGAGCAGCGCCTGCAGGGCGGTCTGATATTGGCTTTGCGCCCGCAATAATTCCGGTTTGGCCGCCGCCAATTCGGATTCCACGAGGAGCAGATCGAATTTGCTCAATACGCCTTGCTGGGTTTTCGCGGCGGTGACGTCATAGGTTTCCTGGGTCAGTTGCAGATTCGATTCGGCGACCTTGACCGCTTCCCGCGCGAACAGGACGCCGAGGTAGGATTCTTTCGTCTGCGCGACCAGATCCTGCTGGGTGATCTGTTTTTGCTGTTTGGCCAGGTCGGTGTAGACGCCACCCAGGCGGATCGCGTTGGTCACCTTGCCGAAGGTGAACAGGTTTTGCTCGGCGACCAGCCGGAAATCCCATTCGTGACTGTTGTAGAAATAGGATTTCGTCGGCGAAAGCGGCGGCGCGTTGAATTGCGCGAGGATCGGGTTGAGGAAGGTCATGTCCACCATCGTGTACGGCCGTTCCAGATAGCGGGTGTAGCTTGCGTTGCCGCTGATTTGCGGGAAGGCGTCGGCGGCGTAATAGGTGTAAGAGCCTTCCGCCTCGTCGATGGCCTGGTCGGCGATGCGCATCTGCTCGTTGTGGGCGAGGGCCAACTCAATCGCCTTTTCCATGCTGAGCTTGACGATCGCGGCCGTCGGCGGCTGGTCGTTGTTCTTCGCCTCTTGCGCCCGGCCGGATTGGGGCAGGATCAAAGCGTTCAGAATAATCAGCGAAAGCAGAATCGTTTTGCGCATGAAAATATCCTCATCACCCGGTGCATCGGTTGGATAGACAATAATCGCTTGCGGGGGCGAGTCAAGAAGGGAAATGACGGCCGGCGACGATTCTACTTTCCGGCCAATAACGGGTTGCTCGGCGGCGGCGCGATGCCGGAACAGAGCCAGGGCCCGCCCGTGGTTCGACAGGCGATTGCGCCGTCGCGGTCAGTGCGCCAGAGCCGGACGCCGGCGGCCGTCCACTGCGCGACCACCTCCGGGTTGGGAAGTTTGTAGGGATTCTGAAACCCGACCGGCAGCAACGCGTCGCCGGCTCCGAGGCGTTCGATCAGTTCGGGAACAAGGCTGGTCAGCGAGCCGTGGTGCGGCACCTGGACGACCTCGGCCCGGAGGTCGCGCCCGGTGGCCAGGAGCGCGGTTTCGGCCTCCCGCGCCATGTCGGCGAGGATCAACGCGGAACGATCACGCCAGCGGACGCGAAAGGCCAGGGAACGATCGTTCAGGTCCCAATTTGGTGGCGCGTCCGGCGGCGGGTTCAGGATTTCCAGAGTCAGCGGACCGAGCGCGACGGGCGTGGGATCGGCCTGGCGCTCGACGACCGGGAGGCCCCTGGCGCGCGCTTGATCGATGGCCAATAAATAGGGCCCCGTGTCGCGATAAGCCCGGTCCAAGGGCAGAACCCAGATTTCACCGATGGGGATTTTCTCCAATAACGGCAGTAGGCCCCGAAAATGATCCGGATGTGGGTGGGTGAAGATCAGCAGGTCGATCCGGCGCAACCGGTTGGCCGACAGAAACGACCGCACCGTCTGACCGCGCGGTTCGACGCCGCCGTCCACCAGAATGGTTTTTCCCTCGGGACCGCGAACCAGAATCGACATACCCTGGCCGACGTCCAACATCGTAAACGTCAATTCCTGGCGCTGCTCGCGGTACCGGCTCTGCAACGGCGGAATCGCGATCAACAAGCCGAGCGCGACCAGCGCCGCCGCTCTCGCCCGCCGGTCGCCGAGTAGCGGCACGGTGAAAATCAACAGGAAAAAGGCGGCCATTTCCAACCAGGTCGGCCGGCCGAGAAACCACATACGGCAGCCGAGGCGTTCGAACAGCAAGCCCATGCCGTAAACCTGATCGGCCGCGTACCAGGCCGCCGTCCAGAGCCAATGCGCGACGGCCGGATGAATGAAAACGAACAGGGCGCCCAGCAGGCACAGCGGCACGACGAACAGGCCGTAGATGGGAATCGCCGCCAGGTTGGCCACCAAGGCGACCGGCGAGATTTCGCCGAAGTGCCACAAGCAGATCGGCACCGTGGCGAGATACGCGGCGGCGGACAGAAAAAAGCTGGTCACCAGACCGGTGCGCAGCCGGTCGACCCACGGCGTGGCCGTCAACCGGTCCAGGTCCGCCCGTTGTTTGAGGATCAGCATGGGAAGCCGGCGCCAGTGAATCATCCCCCAGATCGAGGCGAAACTGAGCTGAAAGCCGACCTGCCACAGCGCTTCGGGAAAACAGAGCAACGTCAAAATGAATGCGGCAGCTAGGGAGTTGAGGGGATCGCGCCGCCTTCCGAGAAAAATGGAAAACAGCAGGATCAGAAACATGACGCTCGCCCGCCAAATGGTGGTCGCGCCGCCGGCGACGATCGTGTAGCCCACCACCGCCGGGGACGCGATCAGCGCCGCCAGTCGCGGCACGTTGAACCGCAGGCCGAAGGCGGGAAAGCGGCTGAAGAGATACCAGAATAACGTGAACAGCATTCCCGCGATGGCCGTGATGTGCGTGCCCGAGATGACCAGCAGGTGCCCTACGCCGAGCAGCGAGTAGGCGGCCTGGATGTTCGGGTCGATCAGCGATTGTTCGCCCAGGACCATCGCTTCCGCCAGCCAGCCCCGGTTGTCCGGTTCGGTGTCGGCCCGTTGGCGAATGCGCGTGCGGATCGCCTCGAGGAAATCAAATGATCGGCGATCGCTCGGGTTGATTTTGTCCAGGCGGTCGCCGTCGAAAACGCGCCCGTGGACGTAAAGCCGCTCCCCCGCGGCTGTCCAGTCGCGATCGTCGACGCCGGGGGTGCGCGGCGAGGCGATGTACTCGATCTCGGTTGCGAAGCGAACGGGGTCGTTTTTCGCGACCGGGGGCAGATTGCGGCCGACCAACACCTTCATTTTTCCGGTGGCGCGCGTCCACCGATCCTTCTGGGGGGCGATTTTCGTCAGGCGCACGATCAGGGCTCCGCCGCCATCGCGATAGCGGGTGGGCGATTCCTCGACGATCCCCTCCATTTCCATCCGGCCGCCATGAACCCAATGCGAGACATGATTCGCGGGCGGTGCCGGAGCCACGATCGCGTGAATGCGCAACAGCCCCGCGGCGAACAGGCCCAGGGTGAGGGCGACATTGCGCCAAAAAAGCTTTTGCCGGAGTTGGGCGGCGGGTATGCCGAAAGCGGCCAGGGCGAGGAGCAACAGCGCCGGAGTCACGGGCGGGTCGAGCCATCGTCCGACGAGGAGGCCGGCGGCGAGCGCCATCGCCCCGGCGACGAGCGGTCGTCTAATCATCCGGATGCAGGTGCTCGTAAATGGTGGAAGCCAGTTTCGGACCGATGCCCGGCGCTTGTCGCAGCGCTTCGCGGTCGGCTTCGCGAATGCGTGCCACGCTGCCGAAGGCCCGCAGCAGGTCCTTCTTCTTCTCCGGTCCGAGACCGGGGATTTCATCCAGTTCGCTGGCAGTGAGCGCCTTGGACCGCAAGAGGCGATGGTACTCGATGGCGAAACGATGGGCCTCGTCGCGGATGCGCTGCAGCAGGTGCAGGACGTTGCTGCCGGCCTTGAAAGTCAGGGCGTTTTTGCGGCCGGGCAGATAGATCTTGTCCTCCGGACCGGGGTCGTCCGGTTCCAGATCCTTGATTTTCGTGATCGCCGCCACTGGCTGGTCGACGAGCCCCAGTTCCGCCAACACGGCGACGGCCACCGCGAGATGACCCTTGCCGCCGTCGATCAGCAGCAGATCCGGCAGGTCGCCGGCGTCGCGACCGCGCGTCAGGCGGCGCGTCAACGCCTCGCGCATCATGGTGTAATCGTCGGGCGAGTCCTTGGTGCGGATGCGGTAGCGCCGATAGCCGCGGCGATCCGGCTCGCCCTGGACGAAGCGGACCTGTGACGCCACCGCCTGTTTTCCTTGGAGGTTCGAAACGTCGAAGCATTCGATGACATCCGGCAGGCGCGGTAGTTGCAGCTTTTCCTGGGTTTCGCCGAGCACGTCGGCCGACGTGACGAGCGCGCCGCGTTGCGCCTCGAAATGCCGTCGGGCGTTGGTCGCCGCCAGCGCGACCAGTTCCTTGCCTTCGCCGCGCTGGGCCGTGCGCAGCTCCACTTTGCGACCGGCGACCTCGCCCAGCCAATCGGCCAGCACCGTGACGCTTTCCTCGGCGTCCGGGGGCAGGAGGATCTGCTCGGGCAGAAAATTGTCGCCGCTGTAATAAACGCCGATAAGCTGCCGCAAAATCGCGTCGTCGTCGTCCTCGATGTTGCGGAACGGGTAGATTCGTTGGCCGGTCAGCGAGCCGCCGCGCACGAACAGTTGGCAGACGACCACCGCCGCGCCCTCGCGGTACAGGCCGAAGACGTCGCGGTCGCCCTTGCCGTGCGCCACCATCCGTTGTTTTTCGAGGGTTTTTTCGATCGCCGCGATCCGGTCGCGCAGCCGGGCCGCCGCCTCGAATTCCAGCGCCGCCGCCGCCTCCTGCATTTCGGCGGTCAACGCCGGCAACAGTTCGCTCATGCGGCCGGCGAAAAACAGCTTCACCTCTTCGATGAAACCGCGGTACTGCGTCTGGTCGATGTAACCGACGCACGGCGCGCGGCAACGGCCGATCTGGTATTGCAGGCAGGGGCGCTGGCGGCCGGAAAAGTTGCGGTCGCTGCATTTGCGCAGCAGAAAAACGGCGTTGATGAATCGCAGGGTCTCGCGCACGGCGCGGGCGTCGGAAAACGGCCCGTAGTATATGTTGCCGTCGCGTTTGACCTTGCGCACGACGTTCAGGCGCGGAAAGGGATGGCCGAGGTCCAGTTGCAGGCTGATGAAGCGTTTGTCGTCGCGCAGGCGCACGTTGTAGCGCGGCGTGTGTTTCTTGATCAGCGTCGATTCGAGGATCAGGGCTTCTTTTTCGGAATGGGTGACGATCCAGTCCAGGTCGGCGATGTGCGCGACCAGCAGGCGGGTCTTGCTATCCTTTTCCTCGGGGCGCTGAAAATATTGGCGGACGCGGTGGCGCAGCACTTTGGCCTTGCCGACGTAGATGATCTTCCCGGACTCGTCTTTCCAGAGATAGACCCCGGGATCGAGCGGCACCAGATCCAGTTTTTCGCGGATGAATTCGTCGCCGTTCATTCGATGTTGGGGATCAGGCACACGAACAGCAGGGGTTCTTGTCCGGTGTTGAGCACCTGATGCTCGAGGTTCGGGGCGATGAAGGCGTAATGACCCGGTGCGACCGGATAGGTTTTACCGTCGCAGAAAATCTCGCCCGTTCCCCGATGCACGAAGATTTCGTGCTCGTAATCGTGCCGGTGCCGGGGCGAATGGCCGCCCGGCTGCATTTCAAACACGCGCATGACGAAGTTCGGCGCGCCCTGTTTCGGCCCGATCACGACGCGCATCGTCACGTCCTTGGCGCCGGCCATGGTGACGGGCGCCGGCTCCACCTCGCGATAGGATTCGATCGGCATGACAAGCCCTCCCGGAAGCGATTCGGCGTTATTTTAGCCGTTGTTCCCGGCCGTGCAAAGCGGCGGCGGTCAGCGGCGGCGCATTTTGACGGCGCGCGGTTTGCGGCCGACGTTCTGCTTCAGCGCCGGGGTCGTGCGGCGGGTGCCGAGGTGGTATTCCTCGAGTTCGTTGATCCGGTCGCGCAGTTTGGCGGCCTGTTCGAAATCGAGTTGGTGCGCCGCCTCGAACATTTCCTTTTTGAGGCTTTCGATCAAGACGGGCAGTTGCCGCAGATCGATTTCGGCCGCCTCCGCGGGTTCATCGACCGGCACGGTCAGGTAATCCGCCTCGAAAATGCTGGCCAGAACGTCGTTGATGTTCTTGCTGATCGAGGCGGGCGTGATGCCGTGTTCCTGGTTGTAGGTCTTTTGCACCTCGCGCCGGCGGTTGGTTTCGTCGATGGCGCGCTTCATGCTGTCGGTCAGCCGGTCGGCGTAGAGGATCGCCTTGCCGTGGATGTGGCGCGCGGCGCGGCCCATGGTCTGGATCAGGCTTGTTTCCGAGCGGAGAAAACCTTCCTTGTCGGCGTCGAGCACCGCCACCAGGCTGACTTCGGGCAAATCGAGGCCCTCGCGCAGCAGGTTGATGCCGATCAGCACCGAAAACACGCCCTGGCGCAATTCGCGCAGAATGACCATGCGCTCGATCGTATCGACCTCGCTGTGCAGGTAGCGCACCGGCACGCCCAGGTCGCGGTAGTAGTCGGTCAGGTCCTCGGCCATGCGCTTGGTGAGCGTGGTCACCAGCACGCGTTCCTGCCGCTCGAGACGGTGCTTGATTTCGGCCAGCAGGTCGTCGACCTGGTCGGCGGCGGGGCGGACCTCCACCTCCGGGTCGATCAGGCCGGTGGGGCGGATGATCTGCTCGGCCACCACGCCGCCCGCCTGTTCGAGTTCCCAGCGGCCGGGCGTGGCCGAGATGAAAATCGTCTGGCCGATGCGCTGGACGAACTCATCGAACTTGAGCGGCCGGTTGTCCAGCGCCGAGGGCAACCGGAACCCGTACTCGACCAGCGTCGTTTTGCGGCTGCGGTCGCCGTTGTACATCGCGTGCAGTTGCGGCAGCGTCTGGTGCGATTCGTCGATGAACAGCAGAAAGTCCTTGGGGAAATAGTCGAGCAGCACGGCCGGCGCTTCGCCGGCGGGGCGGCCGTCGAGGTGGCGGCTGTAATTTTCGATACCGTTGCAATAGCCCAGTTCACGCAGCATCTCCAGGTCGAACAGGGTCCGTTCGCGAATCCGCTGCTCTTCGAGGTATTTGTCGTTGCGGTGCAGTTCGGCGCAACGGACCTCCATTTCGGCGCGGATGCTGGCCAGGGCGCGTTCGAGCTGGTCGGGCGGCGTGACGTAGTGGCTGTTGGGAAACACGGCGATCTGGTCCAGTTCGCGCAGGGTCTTGCCGCGCAGTGGGTCGATCGTCTTGATGGCTTCCAGTTCGTCGCCGAAAAACTCGAACCGCACCGCGGACTCTTCCTCGTAGGCGGGAAAAAGCTCCACCACGTCGCCGCGCACGCGGAAGGTGCCGCGGAAGAAATCCACGTCGTTGCGCTCGTATTGCATGTCCACGAACATGCGCAGCAACGCCTGTCGGTCGAGCTGCTGGCCGGCGCGGAACGTGGTCAGGAGCGAACTGTAGAATTCCGGCCGGCCCAGGCCGTAGATGCAACTGACCGAGGCGACGATGATCGTGTCGCGGCGGGTCAGGATGCTGCGCGTGGCGCTGTGGCGCAGGCGGTCGATGCGTTCGTTGATCGAGCTGTCCTTCTCGATGAAGGTGTCGCTGGCCGGGATGTAGGCCTCGGGTTGGTAATAGTCGTAATACGAGACGAAGTATTCGACGGCGTTTTCGGGGAACAATTGACGGAACTCGTTGAAAAGCTGCGCCGCCAGCGTTTTATTGTGCGCCAGCACCAGGGCGGGGCGGTTCAGCCGCGCGATCAGGTTGGCCATGGTGAAGGTCTTGCCCGAGCCGGTGACGCCGAGCAGCACCTGAAAGCGGCGGCCGCTTTCCGCTCCTTCGACCAGCTCGGCCAACGCCCGCGGCTGGTCGCCGGTCGGTTGGTATTCCGAAACGAGTTTGAATTGATCCATGTTTCAATCCGTCAGCGGCCAGCGCCGCGCCGGATCGCCCGCGGGGCGGGCGACGGCGACCAGCCATTCGGCGTCGGCGGCCTGGTATTCCCGGCCGGTCAGGTCGCCGAACACGGTTTCCAAACGCCAACCGGTTTCCAGCAAGAGCGATTCGAGTTCCGCCGGCGAATAGGCGGCGTGGCAGATGGCGAATTCACGGACCAGCTTGCCGTGCTGATCCAGAATGAACACCTGGTGCACTTGTTTGCGCTGTTCGGCGAGGTAGCGGCGCTCCTCGAGCCAAAGCTGCCGCCCTTCGTGAAACGGGCTGCTTTCCTTGATGTTCCAGGTGCGGCCGACGTCCTCCCGCAGCGCGTTGCGAGTGATGAGGTCGAGCACCAGCACCCCGTCGTCGGCGATCCAGCGTCGGATTTTTTCCAGCACGCGCCGGAATTCGTCCGGCCGAAACGCGTTGCCCTGGGCATAAAGCAGCGTCACGGCCTCGAACGACCGGTCGGGAAAGTCGACGGCGCGCGCGTCGGCTTCCCGATAGTCGATCGGCAGGCCGAGGCTCGCCGCCTGTTCCCGCGCGTAGGCGATCGCGGCCGGCGAGAAATCGACTCCCGTCGCCGCATGGCCGAGGCGCGTCAGTTCCACGGCGTAAAACCCGGGTCCGCACGTCAGATCGCACACGCGGGCCGGGCGTCCCAGGGCGTCGCGGAAGATCCCGTCCAGAAAGGCGCACTCGGCGACAATCAGATCGTACGGCCGGCTGGCCTGATCGTTCGAGGAGTCCAGGTGCAGCTTCAGGACCTGCCGCGACAGCTCGGGATCGTCCCACGGGAAGCTGCTCCAGCCGCCTTTGACCGGCGCGTTCAACCGCCGGTCGCGCAACTCATCGAGCCAGTTTTTCGACTTCGCCTTCATTGCCCTCGAAATCGCCGCGCCGGCCGGCCGCCGCTAGCAACCGCAACCGGCGTCGTCGTCATCGTCCGCGTCGCCGGATGAAGCGGGCGGTTCGCTGTCGTCATCGTCGTCCCCGGACGCGTCGTTGTCGTCGTTATCGTCATTGTCGTCGTTGTCGTCATCGTCATCGCCGGCGGCGGTCACCGTGAGGTAATCCGTTTTGGTCTCGACGTCCGAGCCGCCTTCGGTAGTGGCTTGTAACGATACCGTGTAAACGCCCGCCGTCGAATACGTATGCACGGCGTCGGCGATCGTGGAGGTCTGGCCGTCGCCGAAGGTCCAGAGATAGGTCGTGTTGCAACCCGAGTTTTCCGTCAGGTTGGTGAAAGTGACCGTCAGCGGGGCCTCGCCGGAGGTGACGTCCGCGCTGAAGTCGGCGGTCGGGGCCGGGCAGACCACCGTGATGTAGCGCCACTTCGAGGCGGTATCGGACCCGCCGGGGCCGGTGACCGTCAGGGCCACGGTGTACTTGCCGATTTCCTCGAAGACGTGCTGCGGGTCGCTTTCCGTCGAGGTCTGGCCGTCGCCGAAGTCCCATTCGTAGGCGGTGATCGATCCGGAGGAGAGGTCGGTGAATTGCACCGTGAGCGGCCCTTCGCCGCTGGTGGGCGTACCGGAAAAGTCGGCGACGGGCTCTCCTTCGTAGGCGTTGATGTAATCGGTTTTGGTGAGGGTATCCTCGTCGACGCCGTCCGAAACCGTCAGGCTGACCGTGTAATAGCCTTCCACAGGGTAAGTGTGAGCCGGATTGGTTTGATCGGAAGTCTCGCCGTCGCCGAAATCCCAGAGCCAGGAGGTCGGCTCGCCCGCGGCGGCGCTGGTGAATTGCACTTCCAGCGGCAGGAGGCCGCTGGTCGGCGTCCCGGTGAAGGCGGACATCAACGCCGGCGTGCCGACCGCGTCCAGGTCGAAGCCGTCGTACTGGCCGGCCTTGCCCGCGTCGCCGGAGCCGCCGTCCTCGATCAGCACGTAGCGGACGTTGCTCAACCCGGCGGATTCCAGGTCGAAGGCGGAGGTGCCGGTGCCGTCGCCGATCACGGTCCAGTCGTCGTCCCAGGCGGCCTTGCCGGAGAGCGTGAAATCCTCGTCGCCGTCGCTGTAGCTTTCGTAAACGGCCAGATCGTCGCCTGCGGCGTTGTCGATGCCGTCGGGCCCCAGGTCGAGGACGACCCAGCCGCCGAAGCCGAGAGGATAGATCTCGCCGTCGGGCCGGCCCAGGGCGTCCATGGACAATTGATGGGTGTAGATGGCGGTCGGGCATTCGCTGTAGATCCAGCGCCAGGCGAAGCTCTTGGGCTTCGTGTCCGGAGTCAGGGAAATCGCCAGGTTCGTCGGCGTGCCGGCGGCGATCGTCACGCTGTCGCTGTAAGGCAGATACCCGTTGGCGGCGACCGTCAGACTGTAAGTCCCCGGCCGCAGGTATTTGTGAAAATCGCCGATTTCCGGATCGCTGAAGGTCGACCAGCGGCCGTTGATCTGCACCAGGGCGGCGAGGGGGCCGCCATCGGCGTCGCTGGTGACGGTGCCGTGCAGGCCCTGGCCGAGTTCCTGCAACAGCCACAACAGCGATGGCTCGTGGTCGCTGATGATCTGCGCGGCCTTGTCCCAGGTGCATTCCTTGACCAGCGATACTTCCATGCTCCAGGCCGCCACGCCGTGGCTGCCGTACAGTTCGTCCTTCGTCGAACCGCTCATCTGGTACATGCCAATGCTGCCCTGATACCAGGTGTCCATCGCGGTATCGAGGCAGTAGTTGCAGTACTGCTCGCCGAGGTAGTCGAACTCGTCCCAATCGGGCGGCGAATCCAGGTGATACGACCACGGCAGGCTTATGACAACCGTGCCGGAATGGCCGGAAATGGCCGCGGAATAGGGCTGATTGCCGATCCAGATCGCGGAGAGCGCCTGGCTTTCGGGCTCGGAATGCAAAGCCGGGCCGGAATCGAGTTCGTCCGGATCCCACATGTAGCCGAAGTTGCGGTTCAGATCCACGCCGTCGTTGTTGTAGCGCGTCCGGCCGTAGATCGGGTCGTCATAATTGCCGTCGGGATTGGTCAGCGGCGTGATGAAGATTTCGCGGGAGTCGACCACGGCCTGGATATCGGGGTCGCCGGCGTAGTTGTCCAACAGCCACTCGATCGCATGCAGGTTCAGTGTGTACGCGGCGATCTCGTCGCCGTGAATGGAGCCCTCGAGGTAGATCGCCGGTTCGTCCTCGTTGACGGCGACGTTGTCGGAAATCTTGACCAGGTAAAGCGGCCGGCCGCCGAGGGTCGTGCCGATGGTTTCGTAGGTCATCAAATCCGGGTAGGTGTCGGCGTACCCTTGCAGGAACGCGCCGATTTCCTCGTTGGTGAAAAAGTGATCCAGCACCGGCGGCGTTTTCGGCTGCGGCCGGGGGCCTTGGGCGGTGGAATTTTTCGCGCGGGCGGCGGACCAGGCATCGAGATCGTCGATGAGGATTTCGACCTCGAATCCGGCCCGGATCAATTCGGCGATGGTTGCGGGGCGGGCGA